>CANPNN010000193.1 GCA_947575475.1 uncultured Pseudoflavonifractor sp. | reverse complement strand
TTCTCCTCAGTCCGCCTCCCGCGCCAGCACATGGACCCGGAATTGCGCCGTGACGGAAAGCTTCTCCAGCGCCCCCAGCCGCTCCGCTCCGGCCTTGGGCGTTTTCCAGTAATAGGGGGTCATGCAAAATAGATCCTGGATGGCCTGCCGGTCCGGCAGGGTAAACCGGGTCTCCACCGGGACAATCTCCAGATAGCGGAACCTGTCATACTCCTCCCGCTTTTCCTCGTTCTCATAGGGCCTGTCATACAAAACCTCTTTCAGCTCCCACAAATGCCGGGCCCCGGGCACAACATAGAGGAATATCCCGCCCGGTTTCAACACTCTGTAAAACTCCTCCACCCCCAAAGGGGAAAAGCAGTCGGTCAAAATATCCACCGACCCATCCCCCAAAGGCAGATGATACACCGAGGCCACGGCGATCTCCCCATGGGGGCGCCGCCGGGCCGCCTTCTTAACGGCGGGCTTGGAAAGATCCACCCCCGCCGTCCGCCCCCCTTTCCCGGAAACCGCCTGGGCCAAAGCCTGGGTATACCACCCCTCCCCGCACCCCGCGTCCAGCAGAGCGGGGGCCTGGGGGGCATATTTCTCCACCAGGGCGCACAGCGTCTCCCGCAGCGGTCCATACCACCCCCCCTCCAAAAACCGGCTCCGTGCCGCCGCCATCTCCTTATCGTCCCCGGGGGCCTTGGAATGCTGGCGGTTGGCGGGCAGAAGATTCACATACCCCTCTTTTGCCACGTCAAAGCTGTGCCCGCCGGGACAGGCATACCGCCCCGGCTCCCGACGGAGCCCCTCCCCGCATATGGGACAGCAAAACAGACTTTCCATCCGGCCCCCTCCTTTTTCCCCAGTATACCACAGGGGGGCGCGGGGGACAAGGGCGGGAAGATTGACAATGCCCGGTGGGTAGGCTATATTAGAGATAAATTTCCGTTCAGGAAGGAAGCGATACCATGAAGAAAACCTCTCGCCTGCTCTCTCTGCTGCTCTCGGCAACCCTGGCCGTCAGTCTGTCCGCCCCCGCCCTGGCGGCCAACGGACAGGAATACTACCTGAAGACCACCGTCACCGTGGAGGGCGGTCTCCGCTCCGGACTGAAGACCGAGGTCTCCAAGGGCTTTGCCATCGCTTCCCGGGTCTTCCGGGGGGACCAGTCCGGCGCCCTGAACTGGGACGATACCCTCACCCGGGCCGAGGCTGTGACCATGATCATCCGCCTCATGGGTCTGGACGAGGAGGCCCAGGCCGCCGCCTCCAAGCCCTGCCCCTTCACCGACGTCCCCGACTGGGCCAGGGGCTATGTGAATCTGGCCTCCGAAAAGGGGATCGCCAGGGGGGTGGGCAGCGGCCGCTTTGACCCCTCCGGGGTGTGCGGCGCCCGGGAGTTCATCACCATGCTTTACCGCCTGACCCACCTCACCGAGGGGGAGGATTACTCCTGGGCCGGGGCCCTGGAGGATTTTGTGGCCGATGTGCGGGATCTGGCCGACTACCGGAACAGCGGCTGGTCTCTGCCCTTCGCGCCGGAAAACTTTGCCACGGGGCTGAAAAACTGGTTTGACCAGGACGGCCCCTTCACCCGGGAGGTCACCGCCGACGTGATGTACCTGATGCTCAACTTCAATGCCGGCCCCGAGAAGGAGAGCCTGGGCGACATTCTGGCCTCTGAGTACGGCATGTCTGACGTGCTCCTCTACGACCACTACGTCCGCCGTACCGCCTATGATATGCGGGGAGCCACCACCCTGACCCTGGGGAACTTCACCGGGGATGGCAAGGATGTGACCCTCTCCATTCAAAACGGCAAGCTCACCGTGAACGACAGCCGCAAGGGGGACATGTCGGTGGATCTTCCCTCGGGCAGCGTCTCCGCCGGCAGCTCCATCACCCTGCCCAAGGAGACCTTCACCTCCGCCCTCCGCTACCAGGACCGTTTCCTGGCCGGCTATGATGAGGATGGGGATCCTCTCTATGGCTCCAAGGGCTATAATGAAAAATTTACCGTGACCTACGCCGATGGGGAGTGGTTCCTGTCCAAGTGGGATGAGGAGAACTACGCCCCCGACTACGCTTACATCTACGCCTACCGCAGCGACGATCACTGGGAGGCCCTCCGCCAACAGGACTGGGGGGAGGAGATCACCCCGGAGATCCAGGCCCTGGCCGATCAGCTCACCGCCGGGAAGAAGACCGAGCTGGAGAAGGCGGACGCCCTGTGTGAGTGGATCGCCACCCACATTTATTACGACTATGTGGATCTCAAGGCCCATATCGACGATATCAAGGATCAGAGCGCCGCCGCCGTGCTGGAGCGCCGCACCGCCATCTGCGACGGCTATTCCGCCCTGACCTTGGCCATGCTCCGGGCCGCCGGTCTGGAGTGCTATGAGGAGACGGGCCGGGGCAACCGCATGACCCACGGCTGGAATGTGGCCTTCCTGGACGGGGAGTGGGTGGTCATCGACAACACCTGGGACAGCTCCCTGACCTACGAGAAGAACCCGGGGGAGGGCTATATGTGCTCCTACGACCATCCGGAGCTTATCT
>CANPNN010000192.1 GCA_947575475.1 uncultured Pseudoflavonifractor sp. | reverse complement strand
GTAGGGGCCAAGCTCGCAGGCCAGGGAAAAGGTGGGTCAATCTGCTCCTCCGTTTTAGCCCAATAGATACCATCGGTAGAGACATAGTCCCCGGCGTGGAAGGCGCTTCCGTCCCACCAGCCGCTCCCGATGGAAGAATAATACTCCCCCTTCTCCTGTTCTGCGGGGAGCCAGGTCACGCCGTCGGTGGAGTAAATGATGCGGTCGCCGTTGTAGCCGCCTCTGCCATGGTTTCCTCCATAGTAATTAGGCTGGGTGGGGTCGTCGTTGCTCCAGTCTTTGACGTATCGCGTTCCCACCGTCACCGTACCGTTGGTGGCAAAGACCTCCACAGGAACGGGCACGGCGTTTTTCAGGGCAGCGGCGATCTCCTGGGCGGAGTAGTCCCGGAACCAGGTGTATTCGCTACTCCATGTGTCCCTTCCCTTCACCGACAGCCCACCGTCGTTGGCGGCGTTGGGCAGCACCGTAATGGCATAGGACAGTCCGGTTTGCTTCTGGGTCTCCCGCAGTCCGGGCAGCTCTGCGTAGCTGCTGCCCTGGTCGGCGGATAGGTAGAGCCGCTGGCCCTCGCTACTCACAAACTGATTGTTCTCGTTGCTCTCTCCCCGGCCCATGTCGGTATACCATACATATTCCGTTCCCCCGCTGACCACTGCCGCCTGGGCGGAGGCGGCACCGGCGCAGAGGGTCAGGGCAAAGAGGGTGGTGACGAACCATCTTTTTTTCATGGGCTGCTCCTTTCTCTTCGGGTGGAAGGGACGGTGGAGACAGGCCTCCGCCCTACGCGCTTTTGTGGAAGGCGAAGAAGCGCTGGCCGAAATAGTTCAGAATGGTATAGAGGCCCATGCCGCCCAGCTTGGTGAGCCGCTCCAGCCACAGGCCCGTGAAGCCCATAGCCCCCAGCACCATCCCGCCCAGGGGCTGGGCGATGGAGTAGGCCAGAGCATAGCACACCGCTACGTTGAGGGCAAATTTTACCGCCGAACGGCCCAGGGTCTCCTGGCTCTGAAAGGTGAATCTCCGGTTGAGGAAGAAGCTCATCACCGCCCCGGCCACATAGGCGATGGCGGTGGAGGGCCAGTAGCCCAAACCCTCCAGCAGGATCATGAGGACGGCGGAGAGGAGGGTGTTCCCCACCCCCACCAGCAGAAATTTGAGGATAGAGGCGTCCAAGAGCTTATTTTTCATCGTCCAGCACCTCCCGGATGAGGAAACGGGGACGGGCCTTGGTTTCCAGATAAATTTTCCCGATGTACTCTCCGATGACTCCCAGGGACAGCAGGATGAGGCCGCCGATAGCCCACACAGAGCAGATCACGCTGGCCCAGCCCAGGATGGTCTCCCCCATGGCCCAGCGTACAATGGAATAAATAAGCATGGCGATACTCACCAGGAAGATGAGAAAGCCCAGGCCGGTGATCCATTTCAGGGGCTTGGTGGACAGGCTGGTGATACCCTCCATGGCAAAGGCGAGCATTTTTTTCAGAGGGTACTTGCTCTCCCCCGCGAACCGCTCTCCCCGCTCATACTCCACTGTGGCGGTGCGGTAGCCCACCATGGGGACGATCCCCCGGAGGAATAGGTTGACCTCCTTGAACTCCGCCAAGCCCTCCAAGGCCCGTTTGGACATGAGACGGTAGTCGGCGTGGTTGAAGACGGTCTCGGCCCCCATCCAGTTCATGACCCGATAAAAACCTTCGGCGGTAAAGCGCTTAAAAAAGGTGTCCTTTTTCCGGGAGGAACGGACTCCGTAGACAATATCGCTCCCGGCATAGTATTCCTCCACCATCCGGTCCACCGCATCTACATCGTCCTGGAGATCGGCGTCCATAGAGATGGCCATATCACAGCGATCCTTAGCAGTCATCAGTCCCGCCAAAAGAGCGTTCTGATGGCCCCGGTTCCGGGTCAGATCAACCCCGGAAAAGATGGGGTCAGTCTGATGGAGAGATGATATCAGTTCCCAGGTCCGGTCCTTGGAGCCGTCATTGACAAAAAGGATACGGCTCTTTTCACTTATTTTCCCTTCGGCAATAAGGCCGTTTACCTTCTCTTTCAAACGTTTGGAGGTTTCGGGCAGGACTTCCTCCTCATTGTAGCAGGGCACTACAATGTATAAAATATTTTTCATAAGGAACCACTCCTCTTTTGTTCTACTAACTCAGTTTTATTATACCCTATTTTGACAAAAAAGGGAAGCCATAAAGGGCAATGTCCCCGTTATGGCTTCCCTATTCCAAGAGCCTTTCCCGCAAATGCTCCATGGCTTTTCGTTCAATGCGGGAGACCTGTACCTGGCTTACCTTCAAAATTTTTGCCGTCTTATCCTGAGTAAGACAGCGGAAATACCGCAGTTCTACCACCTGCCGCTCCCGGTCTGTGAGAGACTGGATGGCCTCCCGGAGGGCCATCTTCTCTAAAACGCCCTCCTCCATCCCCTCATCCCCCACCAGTTGTTCCAAGGTGAGGCCATCCCCCAGCTCCATCTGAAGGGAGGTGATAGGGGCATTGGCAGTCTCAGCCGCAGCGATGTCCTCCGGCTCCAGGCCGGTCTCCACCGCCAGTTCTGAGAGGGTAGGCTCC
>CANPNN010000191.1 GCA_947575475.1 uncultured Pseudoflavonifractor sp. | reverse complement strand
CGACGCCACCGTGAGGGACTTTACCTCCCCCATCTCCACCGCCGCCCGGGTGAAGGAGGCGGTGGAGACCATCGCCTCCTGGGACAATACTGAAGGGAGCAAAACGCCATGAAATTTCTCATTATCAACGGTCCCAACCTGAACCTGCTGGGCCAGCGGGAACCGGAGGTTTACGGCAGGGAGGGGTACCAGTCCCTCTGCAAAAGGCTGAAGGCATTCGCCGCCGCCCACGGCTCTACGGCGGAGTGCTTCCAGTCCAACCACGAGGGGGCCATTGTGGACGCCATCCAGGCCGCCCAGGGGGTCTACGACGCCATCATCCTGAACCCCGGAGCCTACACCCACTATTCCGTGGCCATTCTGGACGCCCTGAAGGCGGTGGAGGTACCCTGCGTGGAG
The DNA here is from genome assembly GCA_947575475.1 of uncultured Pseudoflavonifractor sp. Next base: position 2,195 of record CANPNN010000191.1, on the reverse strand, counting down.
GTCCACATCTCCAACATCCACCGCCGGGAGGAGTTCCGCCATAAAAGCGTCACCGCCCCCGGCTGTGTGGGCCAGATCACCGGCCTGGGCCTCTATGGCTACGAGGCTGCTATGGCCTTCTTCCTCTCCCTCTGACACGATGTGGGGCGGTGGGGAAAGAAAAAGGAGGAGGGAAGCCCTTGGAACGCATCCGTTTGATCGAGAAGCTGCTGCAAAGTTGTATGCTGTCCGCTATGGCGGAGATCAACTATTTTGAAAAGCCCCGGACCTACACAAGGGGGGAAAGCGACCTCTACATGCGGGAGGCCCATCTGGTGGTGGCAGTGGGGCCGGAGGGCGGCCTGACCATGGGGGAGCTGGCCTCCCGCATGGGCATCACCCAGGGGGCGGTGTCCCAGCTGGCGGCCCGGTTGGAGAGAAAGGGGTATCTCCTTCGAAGCAAAAGCGCCCAGGACAGACGCCAGACTGTGGCCACGCTGACCGAGAAGGGGAAGCGCCTGTGTGCGGAGCATATCGCCTACGATGTGGAGAGCTACCAGAAGGTCAGCCAGTCCCTGAAGAACTATTCCGACGAGGAGTTGGCAAAGCTGATCGAATATGAGGCTAAGATGCGGGAAATATTCACAAAATTTGAATAAAGGATTTGGCAAAAACAGAGAAACAGGCTCCCCTGTATTGACAGGGGAGCCTGTTTCTCCTATATTTACTTTAGGTTCTAAAAGAAATTTTTTTGAACAATTGTTTTAGCTTCTAAAGCAATCAGGGAGAGGGGGGCAGAGGGGCCGCCGTCAAAACAGAAAAAAGGAGGGTTTGCATGAAATACGACTTTGATCACGAAGCGCCACGGTTTGGTACTTACAGCATGAAGTATGATGACAACGGATACTTCGAGGCCATGGCCCCGGGGATCCGCCTGGATGAGGACACCATCCGTATCTTCCTGGCGGACATGGACTTCCGGGCCGCGCCCGCCATCGTGGCGGCCATGCACCGGGTGGCCGACCACGCCAACTTCGGCTATACCACCGCCAACGCGGCCCCGGAGTTCAACCGTGCCATCATGGGCTGGTACCAGCGGCGCTATGGGTTCCGTATTGAGAACGACTGGATCATCTACGCCAACGGGGCCCTGGAGGGGGTGAGCCAGACCATCAGCGCCTTTTCCCAGCCGGGGGACGGCATTATCGTCTGCTATCCCGTGTACAGTAACTTCACCAGCACCGTCCGGCGGCTGGGACGCCGGCTGGTCAACTGCCAGAAGCGCCATCCCGCCCCCGGCATATATGAGATGGACTGGGAGCGGTTTGAGGAACTCTGCGCCCAGCCGGAGAACAAGGTCTTTGTCCTCTGCTCCCCGGAAAATCCCGTGGGCCGGATCTGGACGGTGGAGGAGCTGAACCGGATGGCCGGGATCTGCCGCCAGAACGGCGTGGTCATCGTCTCCGACGAGATCCACTCCGACTTTATCCGCAGAGGGGAAAAGCATACGCCCATCCTTCAGGCGGTGGCAGATCACAGCAATCTCATCATGGTCTCCGGCCCCAACAAGTCCTTCAACCTCCAGGGCCTGCACTGCGCCTATTCCGTCATCCCGGACAAGGCTCTGCGGGAGCGCTATATGGCCGGCTATGAGCCCAATATGCCCACCCCCTTCGCCGTAGGGGCCATGATCGCCGCCTATGATGAGAGTGAAGAATGGCTGGATCAGCTCAACGCCTACCTGGATGAAAGCCTCGCCTGGGCGGTGGACTATCTCCATGAAAGGCTGCCCCTGGCCAGAGCCTATGTGCCCCAGGCCTCCTATGTCCTTTGGGTGGATTTCTCCCGGTACGGCTATCCCCCCGACGTTCTGCAGTACATCATCAACCACAGGGCCAACGTGGGAGTCCAGACGGGCCTTGCCCACGATCCGGAGCAGGGAACCTATTATCTGCGGATCTGCTTTACCTGCTCCAAGGCCACTACGAAGGAGGCCATTGACCGCATGGCGGCGGCCTTCGCGGAGTTTGAGGCGGAAAAGACCGCTCAAACCGAGAAATAAGAGGAGGGGATCCTATGGAAAAGAAGCTGAATGTGTTCGACCTGACCTCCATCGGCGTGGGTACCATCATCGGCGCCGGCGTGTTCTCCATGCTGGGGTATGGCATCGCCTACACCGGGCGGGGCATTGTCCTTGCCCTGTTCCTGGCCATGGC
>CANPNN010000190.1 GCA_947575475.1 uncultured Pseudoflavonifractor sp. | reverse complement strand
AGCGGCTTACGACCTTACGCCGCCGGGGTTCGGACCTTTTTTGGTTTAACGTACCGTGTTCACGCCCCGAGGTCCTGAGAAGGACCGCGCTTCAAGCTGGGTAGAGCAGAGGCGGTGTGATTACAACAGGCTTTCTATCTGTGTTCCGCCAACGTACGCGCGGGCGCGGGGCGAGTGGGACCATGGATGCGAAAGACGATAGAGCCGACCCCAGAACACATGGTCTTGACCTTAGGGCTTTCTTGGGGGGCGTGGGGGGCCATTCTTTGGCCCTTCAAAGAATGGTCCCCCACTCTACGCACGTAGCAAATTTACTCGCAACTCCCATCCAAACGGCCCCACTTTTACTTTTGATTCCGCCCCAGAAGATAGTCTACCGAGACATGGTAAAAATCAGCCAGGGTGATGAGATGGTGTACAGGGATCTCCTGAATCCCTTTTTCGTACTTGTAATACTGCTGCTGTGTGGTTCCCAGCAGTTCGCCGATTGCCGCCTGGGTCAGGTCCCAGTCTTCCCGTAAATCCCGTAGTCTGGGATAACAATACATAGATCTCACCTCGAAAAAAACCATATCATAAATCTGATAAGGTGTATTGACATTAAACCCAATAAGGTTTAAAATGGGGCAAGAGAGGTGATTTCGATGGACAAATACCAAGCCCTTTACGAGGGGCAGCCGGTCTGCTGCAACTGCGTTCACTACCATCAACACTATGCCCGGAGAAAGAAACGGTATATCCTTGTGTATGGCGGGCACTGTACCTTTCCCCGAACCAAGCTCCGCCGCCCCGACCAGACCTGCGGGTACTGGAGCAAAACAGAACCGGAGCCGGTCAGCGAAGGCTGACCGGCTCCGGCCGTTTCGGAACTATAAATTATTGGGCCTCCTCCAGGGTCTTGACTCCCTCCTGGAAGACCTTCACGGCCTCCTCGGCGTTCTCGCCGATGAGGAACAGGAACCACTCGCCCTCGGTGACGAACTGGGCGTTCTCCACCTTGGGCAGGTTCTGGCTCAGATACCAGGAGAAGGTGTCCTCCTGCTGCTTGCGATAGGACTCAAAGGCGGCCTTCAGGGACTCCTCCTGGCCCTCGCCCAGCTTGCCCAGCACCAGGGTGTCAGGGGAGGTCATCATGGGCAGGAAGGCCACGCCCTCGGTGATCTGCTCAGAAGTGAAGCCGTGGGTCTCGCCGTAGTACTCCACCAGCTCGGCGGGGGAGGACTTCATGCCCCGGCCCATGTTGGCGGTCTCCAGAATGGAGGCGGCCAGCTTCATCAGGGGGGCGCCGTTGGGGGTGGTGATGGCATAGCTCTCCCCCTCGTCGGTGGAGTTGTCGGTGACGGTGACCCCTGTCAGCAGGTCCAGAACCGTGGCGGGGACGTAGGTCACGCCCTCGATGAGCAGGGCCTCGCCCTTCACCTTCTCGTCGTTTACCGAGATGGTCATGTCGTTAAAGTCGGTGACGATCTGCTCCTTCTCATAGTAGAAGCTGCTGGTGTAGTCCTCAGCGTTCCAGTAGGCGCTGCCGCCGTCGGCCTGGAGCACCGCCCGGAGGGGGATGTAACCGGCGGGGGCGTTGGGGATCTCGCTGAGCTGGACAGAGACGGTCTCGCTGCCCCAGCCGGGGACCTCCCGGTCGTAATCGTAGCTCTCCAGGGCCTCGCCGTTGATGGTGATGACCTTGTTATAGCTGCCGGCAAGGGGGTTGGCAGAGATAAGCATGACGCCGCGGGCGCCGTCAGCGGGAGTCCAGCCCTCGGGCAGGTCGGCGGCCAGAGAGGCGGGGACCAGGGAGGCGGTGAGGGCGGCGGCCAGGGCCGCGGTGGAAAGACGCTTGAAGTTCATGGTGGGATTCTCCTTTTTCTTGTGTGGTTTGGGGCAAATACACAACTTAGACGAAGGGGAACGAAAAAAGTTCCGGGGAACGGGGAAAAATTTTCCCCTTAGAAGGCCACCCGCTGGGCCAGCCAATTTTTCAGCTCGCTGACGGGGATGCGGACCTGCTCCATGCTGTCCCGCTCCCGGACGGTGACGCAGTTGTCGGCCTCCTCGGTGTCGCTGCCTACGGTCTGGAAATCCACCGTCACGCAGAAGGGGGTGCCGATCTCGTCCTGGCGGCGGTAACGCTTGCCGATGGATCCGGCGTCGTCAAAGTCCACCATAAAGTCACGGGCCAGCTCCTCGTAAATTTTCCGGGCCGGCTCGGAGAGCTTTTTGCTCAGGGGCAGAATGGCCGCCTTAAAGGGGGCCAGGAAGGGGTGCAGCCGGAGGACGGTCCGCACGTCGTTCTTCTCCGCGTCCACTACCTCCTCGTCATAGGCCTCGCACAGGAAGGCCAGAGCCACCCGGTCACAACCCAGGCTCGGCTCGATAACGTAGGGTATAAAATGCTCATTTTTCTCCTGATCGTAGTAGGTCAGATCCTTGCCGCTGGCCTCCTGATGGCGGCCCAGGTCGTAGTCGGTCCGGTCGGCAATGCCCCACAGCTCCCCCCAGTCGGTGAAGGGGAAGGCGTACTCGATGTCGGTGGTGGCCCGGGAGTAGAAGGCCAGCTCCGCCTTCTCGTGGTCCCGCAGACGCAGGTTCTCCTCCTTGATGCCCAAAGACAGGAGCCACTGGTAGCAGAAGTCCTTCCAGTAGGCGAACCACTCCAG
>CANPNN010000189.1 GCA_947575475.1 uncultured Pseudoflavonifractor sp. | reverse complement strand
TGGTCATGTTGAGAGCTTCCTCAATATCGTAATCCACATATTCGTCTCCCCGCATGGCTACGATCCGATTGGTCTGTCCCTCGGCCAACAGGCGAACAGCCTCATGTCCCATATAAGTTGCTACCACTCGGTCCTTGGTGGTGGGGGCTCCTCCCCGCTGGACGTGTCCCAGAATGGTAACTCTGGTATCCACCGCGGTTTCCTCGGTGATCCGCCGGGCCACCTCATAGGCGCCACCCTCTACCCCCTCGGCCACAATGACCATGTAGTGGGTGATCCCGGACAGCCGGGCCTGGCGGATAGGCTCCAGAACATCTTCATTGAAGTCCAATTGTTCCTCGGGCAGGAGCACCACAGTGGCTCCCCCCGCCATTCCCACATCCAGCCCCACAAAACCGGCGTGGCGGCCCATGACCTCCACCACCGAGCAGCGCTCATGAGACTGCATGGTGTCCCGCAGCTTATCAATACACTCCAGTGCAGTATTGCAAGCGGTGTCAAAACCGATGGTATAGCTGGTACAAGCGATGTCATTGTCAATGGTGCAGGGAACGCCTACCACGGCGATACCATGTCTGGACAAAGCCTGAAGGCCGCGATAGGTACCGTCGCCGCCCAACCCTACGATCCCGTCCAGCCCCAGCAGCTTGCAGGTGTTCACCGCTTTCTGCTGGCCTGCCTCAGTCATAAACTCCTCGCTTCGGGCAGAGTAGAGCATGGTACCGCCCCTGCGAAGCATACCGCTGACGCTGTCAAAGTCCATGGGCCTAAAATCCCCGTTGATAAGGCCGTTGTAGCCCCGTCGGATCCCCACGCATTCGATCCCCATCTTTAGGCAGGTCCGCACCACCGCCCGGACGGCGGCATTCATCCCGGGGGCATCTCCCCCGCTGGTCAATACGCCGATCCGGCGAACTGCATTCCCCATCTGTATGTCCTCCCTTGTTTATACGGTAAGCTCAGTATCCTCTCGCGTCAGCGCAGCGGCGTGCCGCTCCAACACAGGCTGGATGTAGTCTGCCAGAAACTCCTCCACCTGTTCCGGACAGCGGCCTATATAGGCCCCGGGCTCCAAATGCTTCTCCAGCTCTTCTCTGGTCAGGTCAAAGGCCGGATCCGAAGCGATCCTGTCGATCAGATCATTTGACAGGCCAAGTTCCTTTACGGCATATCCTGCCTCTAAAGAAAGTTGTCGGATCCGTTCATGGATGGCCTGCCGGTCTCCGCCCCGCTTCACCGCATCCATCATAATGTTCTCGGAGGCCATGAAGGGAAGCTCCTCCCGGACATGCTTGGCAATGACCTTCTCGTGGACTACCAATCCCGCAACCACATTGGCGTATATGTTCAGGATGGCATCCACTGCCAGGAAAGCTTCCGGGATGGCAAGACGCTTGTTGGCAGAATCATCCAGGGTGCGCTCAAACCACTGGGTGGCAGCGGTGATGGAGGGATTCACGGCGTCGGCCATCACATACCGTGCCAAAGCGCAGATCCGCTCGCAGCGCATGGGATTTCGCTTGTAGGGCATGGCGGAGGAACCGATTTGATTCTTTTCAAAGGGCTCCTCCACCTCCTTCAGGTGGCAGAGAAGCCGCAGGTCGGTGGCAAATTTACTGGCAGACTGGGCAATACCGGACAGCGTAGCCAGTATGGCGGCATCCACCTTACGGGAATATGTCTGCCCCGACACCGGCGCCACCCTCTCAAAGCCCATCTCGCGGGCGATCTTCTCTTCCAGAGCTTTGACCTTCTCATGGTCCCCGTCAAATAACTCCAAGAAGCTGGCTTGAGTTCCGGTGGTACCCTTGGAACCCAGAAGGGCCATATGTGAGATCCGGTACTCTACCTCCTCCAGATCTATGAGAAGTTCATTCATCCAAAGGGTTGCCCGTTTTCCAACGGTTACAAGCTGGGCTGGCTGAAAATGGGTAAAACCAAGAGTCGGTAAGGCTTTATACTTGCCGGCAAACTCTCCCAGATAGGCCAGGATCTTCACCAATTTATCCCGAAGCAGAACAAGCCCTTCCCGCATGAGGATCATGTCGGTGTTGTCTCCCACATAACAGCTGGTGGCACCCAGATGGATGATAGGCATAGCCTTGGGACACTGCTCCCCATAGGCGTGGATATGAGCCATCACATCATGGCGAAGCTTTTTTTCCCAACGGGCCGCCGCCTCATAGTCCACCTCTTCGGCGTGGGTCTCCAGTTCCTTGACCTGTTCCTCAGAAACAGGAAGACCCAGCTCCATCTCCCCTCTCGCCAAGGCCACCCACAGCCTGTGCCAAGTGGTGAACTTCTTATCTGCCGAAAAGAGATACAGCATCTCATCGCTTGCGTACCGTGAGGATAAGGGGGACTCATACTTATTTGTTGCCATCCTCGGCCCTCATTTCTTTTTCTTATTGTGTCAAAAATTTCTCCAGACGATCCAGACCTTCTTTGATATCCTCCATTGAGGCGGCATAGGACCAGCGGACAAAACCGGGAGCGCTGAAACCACTGCCGGGCACCAGGGCTACCAGACCGTGCTTTAAAAACGCCGTAGCAAAATCGTCATCATTTTCAATTTTTTCTCCGCAGAGAGTCCGGCCAATTTGTTCCTTCACATTGAGCATGATGTAAAATGCACCCTCAGGGCGGATACAGCTGAC
>CANPNN010000188.1 GCA_947575475.1 uncultured Pseudoflavonifractor sp. | reverse complement strand
TCTTTTGTCTTTGACCGGTAAGGAGCCTGTTATGCTGGATAAATTGAAAACCATCGAGCTTCGCTACCAGGAGGTGGAGGAGCGCCTGGCCGACAACGCCACCTACGCCGACCCCGCCCTGGCCGCCCGGCTGAACCAGGAGCAGCGGGAGCTCCAGCCCCTCATGGAGACCTACCGGGCCTATCTCCAGGCCCAAAGGACCCTGGAGGAGAGCCAGAGCCTGTTCTCCGATCCCGACCTGTCCGAGCTGGCCCACGAGGAGTTCGCCGCCGCCAAGGCCGCCCTCCCCGAGTTGGAAAACCAGCTGAAGATCCTCCTTCTCCCCAAGGATCCCAACGACGACAAAAACGTCATCGTGGAGATCCGGGCGGGGGTAGGAGGGGAGGAGGCCGCCCTCTTCGCCGCCGACCTCTACCGGATGTATTCCATGTACGCCGAAGGGAAACACTGGAGCGTGGAGGTGGATTCCGCCAGCGAGACCGAGCTGGGGGGCCTGAAGGAGATCTGCTTCACCATCCAGGGCGCGGGGGCCTATAGCCGCCTGAAATTCGAGAGCGGCGTCCACCGCGTCCAGCGGGTCCCCGAGACCGAGTCGGGAGGCCGCATCCACACCTCCACCGTCACCGTGGCGGTCCTCCCCGAGATGGAGGAGGTGAGCGTGGACATCAATGAAGCCGATATTGAGATGCAGGTCTTCCGCTCCTCGGGAGCCGGGGGCCAGCACATCAACAAGACCTCCTCCGCCGTCCGCCTCATCCATAAACCCACAGGCCTGGTGGTGGAGTGCCAGCAGGAGCGCAGCCAGTTCCAGAACCGGGAGAAGGCCATGCGGCTCTTGGCCTCCATCCTCTATGACCGGGAGCAGGAGCGCATTGAATCCGAGTACGGCGAGAACCGCCGCAGCCAGGTGGGCTCCGGAATGCGCAATGAGCGCATCCGCACCTACAACTTCCCCCAGGGCCGGGTGACAGACCACCGGGTGGGGATGACCCTGTACTAGCTGGACGCGGTGATGGACGGCGATTTGGAAGAAATCATCGACGCCCTGGTCACCGCCGATCAGGCGGAACGATTGGAAAAGGAGACACAATAATGGAACTTCGCATTGATTTTCCCAAACTGCCCGATAAAAAGACCTTGGCTGACATGAAAGCGGACCTGGACGCGGTTTTAGCCGACGACGGCTGGCTCCTCGCCTCCGGTCAGACCGGGGAGAGCGGCTTTGTGGAGCTGGAGCTGGAGGACGAGAAGCAGAACCCCAAGTACGGCATCCTGGCGGTAAAGAACTATCTCCAGAAGGCGGGCTTTGACCCCTACACCACCATCGACCTCCAGGGCACCAAGTCCCGTATTTTTGACTAAAATGAGGCCTCACAAGGCAAAAAATATCCTGCTGACCCTGGCGGAGATCATTCTGTGTTTGGCAGTGATATGTTTATTGCTGTTGGCCTGGATGTGTTTCGGCACGGCGGGTGACCTGCCAGGAAATGGGATATACCAATATTTTGCCCCCGAGCGGGTGGAGGAGAAGCAGGCCCAGTGGCTCATTGCCGGGGTGATCTATGCCGTCAAAGCCCTGCCGCTTCTTGGGATGGAAATTGCCCTTCGCCTTTACAGAAGAAAACAAAGAAGGAACACAGATGAACACCAAACCTCTGACAATCCATGATGTGGGAGAGGCTGCCGGAGTCATTTCCTCCGGCGGCCTTCTGGGCATCCCCACCGAGACGGTTTACGGCCTGGGGGCCAACGGCTTAAACCCGGACGCGGTCCACGCCATCTTTGAGGCCAAGGGCCGCCCCCAGGATAACCCCCTCATCCTCCATATCCCGACGGAGGATTGGCTGGAGCGGTACTGTGAGGACATCCCGGCGGTGGCCTATGAGCTGGCCCGGCGCTTCTGGCCCGGACCTCTCACTATGATTTTGAAACGGAAGCCTGTCGTTCCCAACGTGGTGACGGCAGGCCTTGACACGGTGGGGATGCGCTGTCCCGATTGCGCCGTCACAAGGGCGATCATCGCCGCCGCCGGCGTACCTGTCGCCGCCCCCTCGGGCAACGCCTCGGGCCGCCCCAGCCCCACCACGGCGGCGGCCATGCTGGAGGACATGGAGGGGAAGATAGACGCCATTCTGGACGGCGGCCCCTGCGCCGTGGGGGTGGAGTCCACCATCATTGACCTGACCGTAATCCCGCCCCGGCTCCTCCGCCCCGGCGGAGTGACCCTGGAGGAGTTGGAGGAAACGCTGGGGGAGGTGGAGGTGGATGAGGCCGTCCGCCGCCTCATGGCCCCCGGAGAGCAGCCCAAGGCCCCGGGCATGAAGTACCGCCACTACGCCCCCAAGGCCCCCGTCACCGTGGTGAAGGGGGACCCCGGCCGCACGGCGGCGTACATCCAGTTAAAACTCCAACAGGGGAGCGGCGTCATCTGCTTTGACGAATTTAAGGATTCCTTCCCGGACCACCCGGTGGAGACCATAGGTCCCGCCGCCGATCCCGCCGCCCAGGCAAGACATATTTTCGAGGCCCTTCGGGCTTTCGACCATCTGGATGTCACCGATATCTGGGCCCAATCCCCCAGCGACGAGGGCATCGGCCTTGCGGTGACCAACCGGCTCAACAAGGCCGCCGGGTTCCACATTGTTGAACTGTAAGGGATGTTTTGACGGGAAAGGATATCTATGGAAATCGCGGACA
>CANPNN010000187.1 GCA_947575475.1 uncultured Pseudoflavonifractor sp. | reverse complement strand
TGTTTGAGATGTACGCCGAGCCGTCCACGTCGTTCGGGGATATTGCCCGGTACTTCGCTGAAAATAATATCCTGATTTACAGCAAGGAATTGAAACGGGGGTCTATCTCTCAACTGCTTTGCAGCCCGATTTACACCCCGGCAGACCTGGAGTTGTATGAATTTTTCAAGGGTCAGGGTGCGGTGGTAGTCAATGGCACGGCGGACTTCGCCGGAACAAACGGCTGCTATCTCTACCAGAGCCGGGATGTACAGGAACGAAAAAACAAGGACCTGCGGGGGCAGATCCTTGTGCTGGCTCCTGGCGAGGGCATTGTTCCCGCCGATACCTGGCTTCGGTGCAGAAAGAAGCTGCTGGCAAATATAGTTACCACAGTTGAAAAGCGGTATAAAGGGCATCATCAAAGGAAGAGACAGCGGGAAGGATTCTTCTCAAAGAGCGCTTCAGCCAAGCCCAGAAATGTTCGATAGGATTGAGTTCCGGGGAGTAGTACTCCACCAAGCTAGAAATTACAAGATGGTGGGATAAAGTTTTCTGAGCTTGCATCTGGCGTCAGAGGCAGAAAATCTCCAATGGACGGTAGAGCAGACAGAATTTCTGTGTAAAGTCCAGGCGTTGACCTGACGTGCCATATGCTCAAAGGAAGACAGGGATTGAGACAGACACTGCCTGGAAAGAATGCCGATTTCGATTTCAGCCATATTCAGCCAGGAGGCATGAATGGGAGTATAGTGGATCTCCAGGCGCTGTGCGATCTGCCTGGCCAGGGCCGGCTCAAAAGCTTTATACAGCGAAGAGATAGAATGGATATTCAAATTATTCATGACCAGCAGGATCTTTTCGCAGCGACTGTAATGGACCTCCACCAGTTCACGCAGGAAATGCGCAAAATCCACAGCTGTTCTAGTGTCCGTCAACCTCACAACCCTCTTGCAGGCCAACGGTTCAAACGCAACGAACAGGTCCGCCACACCACAGCGGCGGTACTCATAGTCTTCGCGTTCCGGGTTTCCGGGCTTTGCCGGGATGCTTCGCTTCTCGATCAGCTGCCGGTTCGTTTCGTCCAGGCAGACCACCGGACGCAGAGGATCATAAGGACGCTGATATACGTCCAGAATATCCTCCATTCGCGCTACGAACTCCGCTCCTGGTTTCGGGATGCACCATTCTTTCTTTTGCTAGGGCTTAAGTTCGTTTTTTTCAGTGTTTCCATCACCGCTGTGTCTGAAATACTCTCCACGACCCCAAGACGCACCAGTTCGTCCGCAATCAGCTGCAGCGTCCACCGCTCCCGGCCCTCCGGCGCTTCTGAACAGGCTATAGCTACTATGTGAGCCTCAACCCGTCCATCTATCTTTTTGTGCCTGTTGACCTGCTCTTTCCGCCCCAAAGCCGATTCCATTCCGCCTGTTACGAACCGTTTTGCTATCTGACAGATCGTATGTGGCATGGCATGATACGCTTCCTTTATTTTGTCGTATGTCCACTCCTGGTTCTCTGGTATTTCGTCCAACTTAAGCAGTATTTGTGCGTGTTTGATCCGATATCCTTGGGTCCGTCCCTTTTCTACCAGCACACGCAGTTCCCGCCGTTCTTCTTCTGTTAGTGTCACGATATATTTATGGTTCACTTTTCATCACCCCAATGATAGTTTACCACATCCTCTACGCTTCCGCTACTTCTATTTACTAACTTGATAGGATACTAGGGCCTTCATACCATTGTGTCAACCTATTCCTCCCGCCAGGCGGCGATGACCGCCAGAAAATCCGAACCATACCGCCGGGCCTTGACCTGTCCCACTCCGGAGACCTCCAGAAATTCCTCCGGAGTGCGAGGGGCCCTGGCCGCCATATCCGCCAGAGCGGCGTTGGAGAAGATGATGTACGGCGGCACGCCCTCCTGCCGGGCCAGCCGGGTCCGTTCCGCCCGCAGCGCGGCCAGAAGGGACTGATCCGGCGGAGCGTCGGGTACACGCTCCGCCTTCTGCCGGGCGGGAGCCTCTGTCTGACGCTCCACTCGGGAGAGCATATGTACCTGCTCCCCATGAAAAAGCACCGCGCTTGCCCGGGGGCCTGGCCGAAGCGTCCCATGCTCCGTTTCGGTATAAACGCACTCCGCCGCCTCCAAACAATCCAGATAAGCCCGGACACGCTCCCTAGTCTCCTCCCGCATCAGGCCGTAGGTAGAGAGTTGATCCAGCCCCAGCTCCTTGATCCGGTGGCTGTGGCCGCCCCGGAGGACCTGGACGATGAGGGCCGCGCCCACATAATAGCCCAGCCGGTCCCGGACCCGCTTGATGCAGGAGAGGATCATCTGGGCCTGGACGGTGACGTCTGCCTGTGAAAACATTCCCTGGCAGTTGCCGCAGCCCCCGCAGCGCTCCGAATGGGGCTGGCCGAAGTAGTCCAGGATCCGTCCCCGGAGGCAGTCGTTGGTCTTGCAGTAGTCCACCATGGCGTTCAGGCGCTCCAGCTCCCGGGGCTCGGGATCGCCGCCCTCGCCGTGGGTCAGGAGCACCCGGGCGGTGGCCACGTCCCCCGCGCCATAGAGGAGGATGCAGTCCGCCGCCTCGCCGTCCCGGCCCCCGCGCCCGGCCTCCTGGTAGTAGGATTCCAAGTTCTTGGGCATGTTGTAGTGGAGGACGAAGCTGACGTTGGACTTGTCGATGCCCATGCCGAAGGCGTTGGTGGCCACCATGATCTGCCGCCGGTCGTACTGG
>CANPNN010000186.1 GCA_947575475.1 uncultured Pseudoflavonifractor sp. | reverse complement strand
TTCGACGTGGAGGGCCGGAAGGTTCTGGATCTCTTCGCCGGCACCGGCCAGCTGGGCATCGAGGCCCTGAGCCGTGGGGCGGAGAAATGCGTCTTTGTGGACCAGAGCCGGGAGGCGGTGAAGGTCATCCAGGAGAACGTGAAAACCACCGGATTTGAAAATCAGAGCCGGGTGGCGGCGGGGGATGGGGTGAGCTTCCTCACCTCCTGCCGGGAGAAGTTCGGTCTTGCCTTTCTGGATCCTCCCTATGCTTCCGACCTGTTGGACAGGGCCCTGCTAAAAATGTCGGAGATTGACATTATGACCGAAAATGGTATAATTGTCTGTGAAAGTGCTCTGGATAAGATCATGCCCACCCTGCCCGGGCCCTATGAGAAGGGCCGCGATTACCGTTACGGCAGGATCAAGCTGACTCTCTACCACCGCCGCGCCAACGGCTGAGCCAAGACAAGGATGTGACAAACCGTTGAAGACCGCCATCTACCCCGGCAGCTTTGACCCCATCACCCTGGGGCATCTGAATATCATCAAGCGGGCCGCCGCCTGCTTTGATAAACTCATCGTAGCCGTTATGGTCAATTCCGAGAAGGCCGATACGGGCCTTTTTACCCCCGACGAGCGGGTGGAGCTCATCCGCCGGACGGTGGAGAGGCTTCCCAACGTAGAGGTGGACCGGTCGTCCTCCCTGGTGGCTGAGTACGCCCGGGAGAAGAAGGCCTGTACCCTGGTGAAGGGGCTCCGGGCGGTGTCCGACTATGAGTACGAGCTCCAGATGGCCCTCATCAACCGGAAGCTGAACCCCCGGCTGGAGACCATCTTTATCCCCTCCAGCACCAAGTATACCTACCTCAGCTCCAGTGTGGTGAAGGAGATGGCGTCCTACGGGGCGGACCTGAGCGACTTCGTACCCCGGGAGATCATCGGGGATGTGGAAGAAAAAATGAAAAGCAGGAGGAAACTGTGATGGCGAGCGACGTCAATGAACTGCTGGACATGCTGTTTGAAATGATCGAGGAGGCCAAGAGCGTGCCCCTGTCCTCGGATAAGTGCATGGTGGACCGGTCCGACGCCCTGGATCGGATCGATGAGATCCGCAGTGCCTTCCCTATGGAGCTGGCTGAGGCCAAGAAACTCCTGGCTGCCCGGAACGACTATCTGGCCTCCGCCAAGCGAGAGGGGGACCTCCTGATCCAGCAGGCCGAGGAACGGGCTAAGCAGATGCTGGCAGAAAACGAGCTGCTGGCCAAAGCCAAGCGGGAGAGTGAGGAGATGCGCCGCAAGGCCGAGGAGCTGTCCCGGGAACTGAAGCAGGCAGCCAACCGCTATTGCGACGACGCCCTGCGCCGCACTGAGGAGGCGGTGGCCGAGGCCTATGACGAGATCAAAAAGTCCCGGACCCGTTTCCGCGCCACGGCCGCAGGGATGGCCGAGCCTGCTCAGGGCCAGCCCCAGGCTCCGGCCAAACCCCAAAATAAGCCCTTTGACGCAGAGGCTGAGGGCTGAGACCCGGAATCAACTGAGAAAAATCCCCTGGAGAGGATATCCCTCTCCAGGGGATTTTTTTGCGTTAGGCAGGTAAAAAAATGTTCTGGCGTGGAAAAAATGGGGCAAAAATTCCCCTTGAAAAGGGGCGAAACAGGTCGAACACAATATCTTGGGACAAAAAGGGGAGGGACCGGCCATAAAGTGTGATAAAAAATTACAAAGAAAAACAATTTTTAAGAATCGTGCTGAAAAGGTCCATTTTTGCCCGGAAAAAAAGTGAAAATTCCAAGAGAAAAATTCCAGTTTAGTATTGCAATTTTGTTACAGAGAAGGTATACTAAGAAGCGTAGTGGAGCGAAATGGAGCAAAAGACCATAAAAGGACACTGAAGTGGGGAGGTGAGGACATGACCGGCACATATGAACATTCCATCGACGCCAAGGGCAGGTTGTTCATTCCCTCCAAACTGCGGGAGGAGCTGGGCGTGTCCTTCTACCTGGCCATGGGCGTGGACGCCTGCCTGGCCATCTATCCCCAGGAGACCTGGGAGCGCTTTACCGAAAAATTTGCCTCCCTCCCCATGAGCCAGTCCAAGGCCATGCGGCCCCTGTTTGCCAATGCCAGCAAGTGCGAGTTGGACAGTCAGGGCCGTATCGTAGTGCCGCAGAAGCTGCGGAAGTATGCGGCCCTGGACAAGGATGTGGTGATCATCGGCGTCAACGATCGAGCTGAGATCTGGTCCGCTGAGACATGGAACGCCCAGGAGGAGGAAGAGATGACTCCCGAGAAGATGTCCGCTTGCATGGAAGCTTTGGGTTTCTAAGGCGATGGAAGAGCAGTATACTCACCGTCCGGTCCTGCTGGACGAGTGCGTCGAAGGGCTGAACATCAGACCGGACGGCGTATACGTAGACGGTACTCTGGGCCGGGCGGGACACTCCCGGGAGATCGCCAGACGGCTCACCACAGGCCGCCTCTATTGCATCGACCGGGATATGGCGGCCATTGAGGCCGCCGGGGACAAGCTGTCCCCCTGGCTGGAGCGGGTGACCCTCATCCACGGCAACTTCACCGACCTTGCCTCTCTTCTGGCGGAGAGAAAAGCCCCTCCCATAGATGGAATGCTCTTTGACTTCGGGGTCTCCTCTCCCCAGCTGGACGACCCCCGGAGAGGTTTCTCCTATATGCACGACGCCCCGCTGGACATGCGGATGGACCAGAGTCAACCCCTGACGGCCCGGACGGTGGTCAATGAGTGGCCCCAAGAGGAGCTGC
>CANPNN010000185.1 GCA_947575475.1 uncultured Pseudoflavonifractor sp. | reverse complement strand
TACTCCTGCCTTGCCAGGGCCATCACAACGGCGTTGAGCTGGGCCACCGTCCTGGGCTTCTCCACCAGCACCAGCTCCAGAAGGCCGTCGTCCAGCACCACCTCGTCGCTGGGGAGGCCCAGGATACCGCCTACGGATATGGTGTTGCTCACCATGCCGTAGAGGTATTCCCCCTCCAGCGTTCCCCCATCATGCTCTACCTTAAGGGAGTAGCTTTTCAGGCTTCCCAGCTCCGAGACGCCCTTCAGCACATAGGCCAGGTGTCCGAAGGTGTTTTTGAACTGCTGGGGGGTATTGTAGGCCACGTCGGTAAAAAGGCCGAAGGCCGCCACGTAGATGAACCAGTTCTCCCCCAGCCGCCCGATGTCCACCGGCCGGGGCTCCCCGGAGGCAGCCAGGGCAGCCATCTCCTCCATGCCGCGGGGCAGCTTCAGGTTCCGGGCGTAGTCGTTGGTGGTCCCGGCGGGAAGGTAGCCGATGGGGGGACGGGAGCCCTCGGGCAGCTCCATGAGCCCCGCCACCACCTCGTGGAGGGTGCCGTCCCCGCCGCAGCAGGCGATCCGGTCAAAGCCGGGGGCCCACTCCCTGGCACACCGGGCCGCGTCGCCGGGACCCTGGGTGGGGTAGGCGGTGCAGAGACACCCCGCCCTGGTGAAGGCGTTCAGCACCCCCGCCAGCTTGCCCCGGACCTGGCCCCGGCCTGCGTGGGGATTGTAGATAAAGAGAAGTTTTTCCATGGCACGGCCCCCCAAAAAACTGGTTTCTTGGGGGATATTATACCCCTTTTGCGCTGAAAATGGAAGCCCCCCAAGGGCTTGCCTTTTTCTCCCCGGTATTATATAATACCCCAAAATCCCCCGCAAAAGGAGTGTCCCCTGTGAACCGCAAGACCCTTGCAGCCGCCTTTCCCGCTACTCTCCCCGTCCTGTTTGGATTCATCCCCCTGGGCGTCGCTTTCGGACTGCTGATGAACGGGGCGGGGTATCCCGTTTTCTGGTCCTTCCTCATGTCTCTGCTGGTCTACGCCGGCTCCGCCCAGTTTATGGGGGTAGAGCTGCTGGCTGCCGCGGTCCCTCTCCCCCAGGTGACGGTGATGACCCTGATTATTAACTTTCGCCACCTGGTCTATGGCCTATCCATGCTGGAAAAATACCGGGATACAGGCTGGCGGAAGCCCTATCTCATCTTCGCCCTCCCCGACGAGACCTATGCCATCCTCTCCGGGGGACAGGTCCCCGAGGGGGTGGAGCCCCATGATTTTTACCTGGTGGTATCCCTCCTCAACCAGGTCTATTGGGTAACGGGGTCGGTGCTGGGCGGACTTTTGGGCGCGGCCCTGCCCATCAATACCCAGGGGGCCGACTTCGCCATGACCGCCCTCTTTGTGGTCATCGCCCTGGGCCAGTGGGAGGAAAAGGGGAACCGGCCCTCCGCCCTGCTGGGGCTGGGGGCGGCGGCCCTGTGCCTGCTCCTTTTCGGCCCTGACCGCTTCCTCATCCCCACTCTGGCCCTCATTATCCTGAGCCTGCTGGTCCTACAGTCCGGGCTGGACGGAGAGGGGGCGGCGGTATGAACCCAGGCTATACCGCGGCCCTCATCGCCGTGATGACCGCCGTCACCTTTTTGACCAGGGCCCTGCCCTTCCTCCTCTTTGACCGGGGGAAGGAGCCCCCCAAGGTAGTCCTCTACCTGGGCCGGGTCCTTCCCCCGGCGGTGATGGCCATGCTGGTGGTCTACTGCCTGCGGGGGATGAATTTCACCGCAGCGTCCGGGTGGTTGCCTCAGATCATCGCTGTGGGGGCGGTGGTCCTTCTACACAAATGGAAGCACAATACCCTGCTGTCCATCTTCGGCGGGACGCTGCTCTACATGGTTTTGGTGCAGGCAGTGTTTGTGTGAGCGTTAAAAAACGAGCGGTATTTTTCACTCTGAAAAATACCGCTCGTTTTTATCTTTTGGTCTTAAAGGTCAAAGCTCTGGCCAAAGATGGTCACCGAGATTGCCTCTGCCGGGTCGATGATCGACCGCAGTTCAAGGCAGTAGCGGCCCCGGTCCCGCTCCAGAAGGTCGGTTTTATACTCCGTGATCATGAATTTTATTTCCCCGGGAGAGAGCTTTCGCCCATCGTCCATGGTGAGGGTGATGAGCTCCGGCCAGTCCTCCCGGCCGTGGAGAGCGGAATGATCCAGGGATTCCAGGTCGTCCTCCCCCTCTCCCAGCTCCCAGGCCAGGGAGATGGGGGACAGGTAGAGGGAGGTCAGGGTGACCTCATTCTCCCCGATTTCAATGGGGGCCTCCGGGGTCACATACCGGCCCGGGTCAGCCTCAGGCAATGTCACTTTAAACCTCCAGTTTCCCTGGACCAGGCAGTTCTCGTCCAGGTTGTTGTCGTAAAGCCCCGTAAAGTCCAGGGTCAGCGTGGTCCCCAGGGCGTTTCCGTCCCCGTCGATGAAATCCACCCGGTACAGCAGAGTGATCCGGTTGTCCCCGGGGTCCTCATCCTCCAGCAGGGTCCAGCCGGAGCCCCAGGAGGACAGTTCCGCCCCGTCCGCGGTCCTCCCCCGGATATGGCTGTTCCCCAAGGAGTAGTAGTCCCCATCCAGCGCCGTCCCCTCCGGAGCGGTGAAGTCCATTAGAAACACCGCTGAATACCGGTCGGCAATGACCTGCCGCACATGGAGGGTGGAGCCCTGGTCTTTGATCTCCTTATCCACCGCCACGGCGGCGGGGGACAGGAGGGCCTCCTGCTCCGGCGTTCCGCCAAAATAGCCCAGCAGCCGCTGGTCCAGCCCGGTGACCACCGC
>CANPNN010000184.1 GCA_947575475.1 uncultured Pseudoflavonifractor sp. | reverse complement strand
CCCTCCACCTGGTGGAACATGGGGGAGTGGGTGGCGTCCACCTCGTCCTTCCGGTACACCCGCCCGGGGGCGATGATGCGGATGGGCAGCTCCATGGAGTCCATGGCCCGGACTTGCATGGGGGAGGTCTGGCTCCGGAGCATCACCCGGCTGTCCTCGTCGAAATAGAAGGTATCCGACCAGTCCCGGCTGGGATGGCCCTCCTCGGCGTTGAGCCGGTCAAAGTTCAGCTCCGCCAGCTCAATCTCAGGCCCGTCCAACACGGTGAAGCCCATGCCGATGAAGATGTCCTTGATCTCGTCCAGGGCCAGGTACATGGGGTGCTTGTGGCCCAGTGTGGGGACGGTGCCGGGGATGGTCACGTCCACCGCCTCCAGCTTCAACTTGTGCTCCAGCGCGGCGGCCTCCAGCTTCTTGGCCTGAGCCTCCAAAGCGGCCTCCAGGTTTGCCTTCACCTCGTTGACCAGGGCGCCCATCTGGGGCCGCTCCTCGGCGGACAGGGAGCCCATCTGCTTCAGCAGGCCCGTAAGCTCCCCCTTCTTGCCCAGGTACTTGACCCGGAGGGCGTCCAGATCTGCCGCGGTCTGGGTACCCTCAAAGGCGGCCAGGGCCTCGGCCTTGATTTTCGCAATCTGTTCTTTCATATCCCTTACTCCTTTTCAGAAGATTCTACAACTACAGCGGTGCCGCTGGCGATGACCATGAGCATCTGGGCGTGGGACTCGTAGTCCACGTCCACACCCACAATGGCGTTGGCCCCCATGTCCTCGGCACGCTTTTTCATCTCCTCAATGGCGTTCTGCCGGGCCTCGGCCAGGGCCTCCTCATAGACCCCGGAGCGGCCGCCGAAGAAATTGCTGAAGCCGGCCATAAAGTCCTGGCCCGCGTCGGTGGCCATAATGACCTCCCCGTATACGATGTTGAGGTAGCAGACGATCCGCATCCCCTCCAGATTGGGGGTTGTGGTGATGAGCATAAAGACACCTCTTTTCCTCAAAATCAGCCCCAAAGGTGGTTACAAAAGGGTAACAAAAAAGCCCCCGCCCCAAAATCAGGGACGAAAGGCATTCCTTCCGCGGTACCACCCGCATTCGCGCGTTGCCGCGCGCACTCTTGCCCCGATAACGGAGGGCCTCCGTCCGCGTCTTTCCCCGCGGCGGCTCCCAGGCGAACCAAGCGACACGCTCCGAGCCGGCTTTCAGCCGGTGACCAGCTCTCTCTAACTGGAACGCAAACACGCTATTTTCCTGTTCAAAGCCTTATCGCTATCGCTTAATGTATCACAGAAATGGTTGAAATGCAAGAGGAAAATCCCGATTTTCCCCTTGCGTTTCGTGTTACTGTCTCAATACCGGCGCTTTCACGGATCGCGGCTTGAAGCGGAACGTTGGCCGTGATATAATAAAAACAACAGTCAAAATTTGTGGAGAGAAGCATGATGAATTTCCTGTGTTTTGGAGATAAACGCAACAAATCGATCCTATTGATACATGGAATGGCTTCCACAGCGCTGCTTTGCTATGAGCCTATTTTGAAAATGCTGCCGGACTATTATGTGATATTGGCGGAAGTGGACGGCCACAGCGAGAGAGCAGGGGAGCTTGTCAGCATTGAAAATGCCTGTGATGAGATAGAAAACTATGTACTGGATCATCTATCCGGCAATTTGTACTGCCTATCCGGGTTTTCTATGGGAGGGACAATGGCCGTGGAGATCATAGGCCGAAGCAATATCAATGTTGCGAAAACGCACTTGGACGCAGCGTTCCTGACAAAGATGGGCCTGCTGACAAAGCCTTATGAATCCTTGTTCTGCAAAGCGATCAAGCGGATTCAAAACGGAAAGGCAATCCCCCAATTTATGATGGATGCGGTTATGGGTAAGGACAACAACAGTATCATAGAGATGCTTTATCAAGACATTACCCCAAATACCATAGAGCGCGTATGTGAATTTGTGTATCGGTACAGCATTCCTGAAAATATAAGAAATTACAAGGGAACAGTTTTGTTCTGGCGAGGGTCAAATGAGAAATATCCAAGGAAGAGCGTTGCCCTGTTAAAGAAATATTTGCCCGGCGTAATAGATGTAGAGATCAAAGGTATGGGGCATGGGCAATATTTACATGAGCACAGTGATGAATATGCAAGGAAGCTGATTGAGTATCTGCAAAACTGATGTATGGGGCGGTTATCTGTGACGAATAACCGCCTGTAAGGAGGGGATCCCATGTATCTTGCCACCGCCGCCCAGATGAAGGAGATCGACCGGATCGCCATTGAGGAGAGGGGGATATCCTCCCTGGAGCTGATGGAGAACGCGGCAAAGGCCGTGGTCCGGGAGGTGATCTCCCTGCCCATCCCCGGCCCGAAAAGGAGAAGCCGGGCCATCGGCTATGTGACCCGGGACGGCTCCCAGCCCATGGAGGGGGAGATCGCCGAATTCTGGGCAAAACAGCAGCGATCTGCCATCGTTTTCTGCGGTCCAGGCAACAATGGCGGCGACGGCCTGGCCGCGGCCAGGCTCCTGCTGGGAGAGGGCTGGCGGGTGAAGTGCGTGCTGGTGGGAAGCCGGGAGAAAATGACCTCCGACAGCCGGGAGATGGCACGGCGGCTTGCAGCGGCAGGAGGGGTCCTGGAGGACTTCCGGCTCGACAGCTGGGCCGACTATCACGGATATGATGTGGTCATTGACGCCCTTTTCGGCGTGGGCTTGCACTCTGACCTCCGCCCCGACGCCATGGAGGCGGTGAGGTGCATGGCCTCGGCCTGGTGGACGGTGGCGGTGGATGTGCCCAGCGGGATCCAGGCCG
>CANPNN010000183.1 GCA_947575475.1 uncultured Pseudoflavonifractor sp. | reverse complement strand
TGAGACCGCCGCTGTGGACGCGGTGGACGAGGCGGTCTACAAGGGGTATCTGGCCCGAAAAAAGCTGCGTCAGCCGGAGTTTTTTGCCACCTGGCTCACCCGCATCCTCATCAACGTCTGCAACAATGAACTGCGGCGGCGGAAGCGGGAGACGGCGGTGGAGACCCTGCCCGAGACCGCCGTGGAGGAATTCGACGCCCTGCCCCTCAAAGAGGCGGTGGAGCGGCTGCCCGACGACATCCGGGCGGTGATCGTACTGCGGTACTTCACCGGTCTCACTCTGGCGGAGACCGCCGCCGCATTGAACGTGCCCCCCGGCACCGTGTCCACCCGCCAGCGGAAGGGGCTTGGTTTGTTACGTCTTGAATTGGAGGAGGACGACTTATGAATCGCAACGAAGAATATCAAACGCTTCTCTCCCAACTGGAGCAGGAGACCCCCGCCGCTTTGGGCGGCTGCGTAGAGAGAGCCAGAAAAAAAGCCCGGCGGCGCAGGGGCTGGGGAACCTCCCTGGCCTCCCTGGGGGGCGTGGCCGCCGCCTTTGTGCTGCTGGTAAATACCTCCGTCCCCTTTGCCATGGCCTGCGCCAGGATCCCCGGCCTCCGGGAGCTCACCGCCGCCGTAGCCTTCTCCCCCAGCCTGAAGACGGCGGTGGAGAACGATTACGTCCAGCTCATCGGCCAGACCCAGACGGCAGACGGTATCACCCTGAAGATGGAATATCTTATCTTTGACCCCACCCAGCTCCACTTCTTCTTCACCGTGGACGGAGGCGACTATGACAGCTTCCATGTCTACCCCAGCATCTCCGGCCCCGACGGGGAGGAACTGGAGGGCTATGGCATCACCAGCGCCATGTCCCTGCCCGGTGAGCTCTCCGACTTCGGCGTCACCTTCAACGAGGGCTTCCGGGCCCCTGAGGCCCTGAAGCTGACCTGCAGGGTGACAGGCCACAGGGAGCGCACCGGCGTGGCTCCGGCGGACTCCTCCGCTCACGACCCCGAGACCCATAGGGAGCCGGAGGTCATCGCCCGATTCACCTTTGACCTGACTCTGGATCCGCGGTTCACCGCTCCCGGCAGGACTCTCCCCATTGAGAAGTGGGTAACGGTGGACGGCCAGCGGCTTTTGATCCGTTCTCTGGAGATCAACCCCACCCACGCCCGGCTGACCGTGGTCTCCGACGAGGCCAACACCGCCTGGTGCAAAGGCCTGGACTTTTATCTCTCCGACGCCGGCGGCAACCGTTACGGGCCTGGCAGCCGGGCCAGCTCCGGCAGCAACCTCATCTCCTCCGGCTCCGGAGAGGAGGGGGTGGTGATCTACTATCTGGACAGTCCCCACTTTGACGGCAGGGCTCCCTACACCCTCCACATCACCGGGGCCGACTGGCTGGACAAGGACAGGGCCTGGGTGCGCGTCGACCTGGACAAAGGCGCCGCGCAGGGGCTTCCCGACGGGGTGGAGCTGGTCTCTGCCCGGCGGGAGCCGAACGGGGACGTGGCCCTCTCCTTCTCTTCCCCCGGCCACGGAAACGGACAGCTGTTCTCTTGGGACTACCGGGATCCGGAGGGCCGCGACCTGACCATCACCTCCGGGGGCCACTCCCGCCTTACCGACGATGATGGGCAGGAGTATGAAGAGCAATATATCATTCTGCCCGACTATTCCTTCGATACCGTGGAGCTGAAGCTCTCCCGCACCCGCACCGCAGAGCTTGATCCGGAGGTGACCCTGGAGATCGAATGACCTCTTGACATTTTTCGGGGAAATCGTTACAATAGCCTTCGTTCATCGGAGGAAATACGCCCCAGGGCTTTCCAAGAGACGTATTGGCCGGATAAGATGGCGGATCGAGAGGTCCGCTTCTTATCCGGCCTTTTTTGCCATCACAACGGAGGTATTCCCATGACCAAAACCAATGACTTTACCCAGGGGGACATCTTCCTGCCCCTGCTCCGCTTTTCTGTCCCCATCCTGCTGGCCCTCATTCTCCAGACCGCCTACGGGGCGGTGGACCTGTGGATGGTGGGGAAATTCGCCACCGCCGCCGACGTGTCGGCGGTGTCCACCGGAAGCCAGCTCATGCACACCGTCACCTGCGTGGTCACCGGGCTCACCATGGGCACCACCGTCATGCTGGGGCAGACCCTGGGCCAGGGCAGGCCCCAGGAAGCCGGAGGCATCATCGGCAGCAGCGTGGCCCTCTTTTCCCTGGTGGCCGCTCTCCTCACCGCCTTCACGGTGCTGGGGGCCGGGTGGCTTGCCACAGTGACAAAAGCCCCGGCGGAGGCTGTGGGCCAGACCGTGGCCTACATCCGCATGTGCGGGGCGGGGCTCTGCTTCATCACCGCCTACAACGTGTTCGGCAGTATTTTCCGTGGCATGGGGGATTCCAAAACGCCTCTTATGACGGTAGCCATCGCCTGCGCTGTCAACGTGGCGGGGGATTATCTCCTGGTGGCCGTCCTGGGCCTGGGGGCTCTGGGAGCCGCCATCGCCACTGTGGCCGCCCAGGGGATCAGCGTGTTGGTATCCCTGCTGGTGGTAAGCCGCCGGGGCCTTCCCTTCCCGTTCTCTCCAAAGGATATCGGTCTCCACAAAGCCCGCTCCCTGCGGATTCTGCGGCTGGGGAGCCCGGTGGCCCTCCAGGATGGGCTGGTGTCCATCTCCTTCCTTGTCATTCTGGCCATCGTCAACTCGTTGGGGCTGGTGGCCTCGGCGGGCGTTGGCGTGGCGGAGAAGCTGTGCGGGTTCATTATGCTGGTGCCCTCCGCCTTCTCCCAGTCGGTGACCACCTTCGTGGCCCAGAATGTGGG
>CANPNN010000182.1 GCA_947575475.1 uncultured Pseudoflavonifractor sp. | reverse complement strand
GAATGGACGGAGAATTTTCTGGTGGGGGAGAACTGTTGCAAAACCGTTGAAAAAGAGACAAAAAGAGGGTATAATATTAAATCAAATGGAGACAAGTGGTATCAAACTGGAAACAAAGGGGTAACAGCAGTAAAATTTAGGAGGAATGACCAATGGCCTATCAAGTTTCCCAACGGGTCCAGGCCGCTCTCGACGCTCTCACGGCCAGCCCCCGGGTCTGCAAGGCCCTTCGCTTTATGGAGGAGGACCAGGGGGAGATCGTGGAGCGGCAGATGGAGCTGGCCCTGATCCCGGCGCCCACTTTTCACGAGGAGAAAAAGGCTGCCCGGCTTTTGGAGCTGTTCCGCGCCGAGGGGCTGGAGGACTGTCATATCGACGAATATGGCAACTGCGTGGGGATCCGTCGGGGGACCGGGGGCGGCAGGACCGTCCTGCTGGAGGGGCATATGGACACGGTCTTTCCCATGGACACCAAGCTGGAGATCACCCGGGAGGACGGCTGGATCCGTTGTCCCGGCATTGTGGACGATACCCGGGGCTGCGTCACGGTCCTGTCTACCGTGCGTGCCCTCAACGCTGCGGGGATCCGGACCAAAGGCGATATCCACGTGGTGGGGACCGTTCAGGAGGAGGGGATGGGGGCTCTCCGGGGAATGAAATATTATGTCAGCAATCACCCCGAGCTGGAGGCCAGCATCTCCATTGACGGGGACGGCTGGCGGGGAGTTATCTACCGGGCTACAGGGATCCAGACGGCGGAGATCACCTTCCGGGGCAAGGGGGGACACGCCTATATCGCCTTCGGGGAGATCGCCAATCCCGCCCACGCCGCGGGCAGGGCTATGGCCAAGATCGCCGATCTGGAGGTCCCCAAGGACCCCAAGACCACCTTTGCCGTCACCTGTCTGAATGCGGGGGGAGCCTCCTCGGTCCATGTGGTCCCTTCCGAGGTCAAGATGGTGGTAAACTTCCGCTCCAATACCCCTGAGGAGATGGAGAAGCTACGCGCCCGGATCTTCGGCGCCATAGAGGAGGCCTGCCGGGAGGAGAGTGAGCGCTGGGGCGGGAAGGATCCCATCACCTATGAGTGCAACTACCTCTGCGACGTGCCCGCCGGGATCCAGGACGACCACGCCCCCATTGTGGAGGCGGCGGTGGCGGCCTCCCGCTATCTGGGCTGTGAGGAGCCCAACCGCTATCCCGACGGCTGCACCAACTGCAACCGGGCCATTGAGGCGGGGCTTCCCGCCGTGTGCCTGGGAGATGGGGACTACGACCCCCACATCCACTCCCTGGAGGAGCGGTTCCGGGAGGAGGGGGCTTATAAAGGGTGCCAGCAGGCCCTTTTGGTGACCCTTCTGTGTGCCGGGACAGAGGAGCAGGAGAGCGTTTTGTAACGTTCTGCCCAATATTGACAAAAACAGATGGATGGGGTATAATGTACCCAACTTTTAACCACAAGGAGGGGGAACCCCTATGAAGCACATTCAGACTCTGGAGACCCGGAACCTCTGCGACAGCGCCAAGACCGGCGGCTGCGGCGAGTGCCAGACCTCTTGCCAGTCCGCCTGCAAGACCAGCTGCGGCATCGCCAACCAGCAGTGCGAGAGCGTTCGCAAGTAAGGAGCAGGGCTTGAAAATGCCGCCGAGTATCGGCGGCATTTTTGCTGTATTTATAAAGAAAAGGAAGATGGCTATGATTCACCGTTACATCCTGGGAGAGCTGCATGTGGTGCTGGACGTGAACTCCGGCTCGGTCCACCTGGTGGACCCGGCGGCCTACGACATGATCGGTCTTTATGACGAGGGGAGGACCCGCCGGGAGATCATCCCCGCCATGCTGGAGAAGTATGCCGGGGACCCTTCTGTCACGGAGGCGGAGTTGGAGCAGTGCTGCGATGAGATCGAGGAACTGAAGGCCCAGGGCAAACTCTTTGCCGAGGACACTTTCGAGCCTTTGGCCGGGGAGCTGAAGGAGCGGTCGGCGGGGGTCGTCAAGGCCCTGTGTCTCCATGTGGCCCACACCTGTAACCTGAACTGCTCCTACTGCTTTGCCAGCCAGGGCAAATACCACGGGGATCGGGCGGTCATGTCCTTTGAGGTTGGCAAGCAGGCCCTGGACTTTCTCATGGACCACTCCGGGTCCCGGAGGAATCTGGAGGTGGACTTCTTCGGCGGGGAGCCACTGATGAACTGGCAGGTGGTGAAGGACCTGGTGGGCTACGCCCGGAGTGTGGAAAAGGAGCGGGGGAAGAATTTCCGCTTTACCCTTACCACCAACGGAGTGCTCATCGACGACGACGTCATCGAGTTTGCCAATAGGGAGATGCACAATGTGGTGCTGTCTCTCGACGGGCGGCAGGAGGTCCACGACCGGTTCCGGGTGGACTATGCCGGGCAGGGGAGCTGGGAGAGGATCGTGCCCAAGTTCCAGAAGCTGGTGGCGGCCCGGGGGAACAAGGGGTACTATATGCGGGGGACCTTTACCCACCATAATCCCGATTTTTTGGAGGACATCAAGGCCATGCTGGAGCTGGGGTTCACCGAGCTCTCCATGGAGCCGGTGGTCTGCGCGCCTGACGACCCCTCTGCCCTCACCAAGGAGGATATGACCGTTGTGATGGACCAGTATGAGAAGCTGGCCCAGCTCATGGCCCAGCGGAGAAAAGAGGGAAGGCCCTTCACCTTCTACCACTACATGATCGACCTCACCGGAGGGCCCTGCGTGTATAAGCGCATTTCGGGCTGCGGGTCGGGGACGGAATACATGGCGGTCACCCCCTGGGGGGACCTGTACCCCTGCCACCAGTTCGTGGGGGAGGAGAAGT
>CANPNN010000181.1 GCA_947575475.1 uncultured Pseudoflavonifractor sp. | reverse complement strand
GACCATCCGTGAGATACAGAGAATTCCAGAAATCTTGGAGGATCCTGTACTGGTTGTAAAGAGTCGAGGCGGAAATCGTCGAGGGCAGAACAGTCGATTGGTCATTTTTGGAAGTGTTAAGGCCCAGAATGGACAACCGATCATGACTGTTTTTGATCTGCGGCCTGTGGATGGATATTTTGTGTTAGATGATATGCAAAAGGTGAATAGCTCATACGCCAGAAGTAATGCACTAAACTATGTCCAAGGTGGAGAGATCCTTCACGCAGACGAAAAAAGAACCGCTTCGCTGCTTCGGTCAATAGGCTTGCATGGGCCTATCGAGCTGCAACAAAGTGGCTCTATTGGTAGTATATCCTATTATCAGCGTTCTGTCAACGTCAAGGGGGTGCCATTTTTTGATGTGGTAAAAGTAGGGGAATGATACAAGGGGACGGCTCTTTCGCTAAAAGCGACGCTCTAAAAAATGAGAAATCCTCTTCCTAAATTCACCATATGCCAAAGCGGAGAAAAAGCAAACGCAAAACCTTCCAAGGGGACGGCCTTTATGCACACAGACGGCATGGAAGGACCGTCCCCTTAAACAAATGGGCCTGGAGGGCTCCGGGCCATGAGAGAGGAGAAAAGATATGAAACGAACGATCATACCCTGTCAGGTGCGCTGTGAACAGGTGCTGGGGGCGGGAGTGGTGGCTGGGGCCGCGGGGAGCGGAGGGGACGCGGTGCTCCAGCTGGAGTTTGGGCCTATGTGGGAGGGGCTGGTGAAGTACGTCACCTTCCGTAACGCCCTGAAGGAGGATCCGGTGACGATGATCCTGACCACGGATATGATGGAGCGGATCGTGGTGGAGTGCGGGGGAGAGGCCCGCCGAGTCGTCGGGCCCCATGCGTGTTCTGTCCCTGCCCAGGGGTGCGCGGGGAAGGAGATCCTGGTGTATAACGTACCCATCCCGGCCAAAGCCAAGGCCCTGGCCGGGCAGATGGGGGTGGTGGTCCAGGGCTACGCCGTGGCGGAGGACGGCAGCCGGATCGAGGGGGCGGTGATGACGGCTAACGCTTACTACAAGATCCTGCCGGCGGACTACGCCCCGGTGGAGGACGGGAGCGTGACCCCCACCCTGTCCCAGCAGCTCCAGGGGGAGATCGAGAAGATCAAAAAGGATATCCTGGGGGCCGCGGGGGCGGCGGACGCCAAGGAGGTGGCCCTTGAGGCGGTCCGGAAGGCGGAGGCGGCCCGGACGGGGGCGGAGACGGCCAGGGACCGGGCGGAGGAGAGAGCCCAGGCCGCCGCCGGGGAGGCTGAAAAGGCCGGAAAGGCTGCCGGGGAGGCAGGAAGCGCCCGGGCCGGGGCCCAGGCAGCCCTGGCGGGAAGTGAGGAGGCCCGGAGAGGGGCCCAGGAGGCCCGGGGAGAAGCGGAGGCAGCCCGGACCAGGGCGGAGGAGGCCCGGGACCGGGCTCAGTTGGCCCAGGTGGAAGCCCAGGAGGCGGAGAGACGGGGAAAGGGATACCGGGATGAGGCCCTTGCCGCCCGGGATGCTGCAAGAGAGGCCCGGGACGGGGCGGAGCGGGCCAGGGACACAGCGGTGAGTGCCAAGGAGACGGCGGAAGAGTGCCGGACCCAGGCCTGGACCGAGCGGCTGCTGGCCCAGGACGCCCGGGACCGGGCGGAGGAGGCGGGGGAGCAGGCGGGGCTTTACCGGGACGATGCTCGGACGGCCCAGAAGGAGTCTCAGGCGGCCCGGGACGAGGCGGTGCTGGCCCTGCAGCAGATCCGGATGGACCAGGAGGACATCCGGGGGGAGCAGGGGGAGATCAAGGAGTTGGGCGCGGAGGTGCGGCGGCTCCGGGATGAGACGGTGATCGCCCGGGATGAGACCCTTACCCTGCGGGATGAAGTCGATATAAATGTGATGTATGCTCAGGATGCCCATGGAGGCGCCCAGGAGGCCCAGATCCAGGCGGAGGAGGCGGCCCGGGAGGCGGCAAGGTCGGCGGCGCTGGCCCGGGAGATCGCCGGGGTGGAGTTGGTGACCCCCACGGAGCTAGGGGAGATACTGAAGGGGAAGGCAAACGTGCCCCTAATGGGTCCGGCAGAGCTGGCGGAAGGGTTGGAGGCTGGCGGGGTGCTGTTCGTCACTGATGGGGAAATCACCATGACGGCGAGAGGAGACGTGGAGCAGAACGAAGGAAAAAGGATTTGAAGGAGGGCTATATCATGAGTAAGAAGATAACTGCGGTGGCAGTGCGGGGAATGGATGGGACGCTGCAAGTGGCAAAGCTGGGCGGCGGAAACGTGCTGCTGGGGGAGGCGTCCCGGGTGGGGGAGCTGACGCCGGGCGGGCTGCTGCTGAGCGGGGACAGGACGGATGAGGAGCTGACGGTGCGGAGCCTTGCGGTCATGGAGGAGGACGGGAGGGTGCGCTTTGCCCGGCTGGCGGGGGGGGAAGAGTTCGAGGAGGAGAAGCCCTCCGCCAAGGCGATCAAAAGGGTGACTTATACCAGTTTGACCCTGTCGGCAGAGCTGAAGATGGAGGAGGATGGAAGGACGCCCCTGACTTTGGGTGTGGAGGAGGCGCGGGCGCGGTATAGGACTATGGCGGAGACGGTGGCCAAGCACGACCCCAGCTTGAGCCTGACCGCCCCAGCGGCCATGACGGCCTGGGAGGAGGACCGGTACTACGCCTTTTTGGGGGATGACCCGACCCAGGGGCCGGACAGGGAAAGGCCCATTCGGCGGTTGGTGTACCAGGGACAGCTGTTCAGCGGGACTGAAAACGGCATCATGGCGACCCGGCTTCCCGTGGTAGTGACCGCGGAAGAGGCCACCAGCATTG
>CANPNN010000180.1 GCA_947575475.1 uncultured Pseudoflavonifractor sp. | reverse complement strand
TTTAGACGGGAAAACTGGCAAAAAGTTCCCCCATGTTTCCTGTTGCGTTTTTTTTCCATCTCCCTTATAATAAAGAAAACAACAAAAAACTCCCCTCCCGTACTGGGCAGAGGGGGAGCTGGAAATGGGGGATCACGGTGGGCCTTGCAAAACGCATATTGTCGGCAGCGCTGTCCGCCCTTCTGACCTTGGGCCTGTGCGCCCCGGCGGTCCAGGCTGCCGGAGCGGGGGAGAGCTTTACCCTCGGGATCTATTTCACCGGGGACCTATACGGCCGGTGGTACAGCGTAGACCCCAACACGGGAAAGACGGTCCGGGAGAACTACCTGAAAGTGGTATCCGCCATGGAGGGCCAGGAGAGGAAGAATAACGCCAGACTTCTGATCGACCTGGGCAATACCTTCACCGGTCCCGCCTCCACCTACCAGATGCGCATGGAGCAGGGGGAGACAGGCCCCGTGGCTCTGAGTCTCCGCTATGCCGGCTACGACGCCTTCCTGCCGGGAAGCTGCGAGCGTGCCCTGACTCCGGAGAGCCGGCAGAGCCTCTATAACAGCCTGACCGACCCGGCGGGGACCCTGTCCGGGACTTCGGTGGCGGTGCTTCAGGCCGAGGACGGGGAGGAGCGGGAGGAGCGTACCGCCCCCTTTCTGGTCCGCAGCTACCCCATAGACGGCCGGGAGTTCCGGGTGGGCCTGGTGAGCCTGGAAAAGACCTGGGACTGGCGGGAGCTGCGCCAGGGCCAGAACTGTGACTTGGTGGTGGCCGCCATCCCCTCCGGCGCCCTGGAGGAGGGGATCTCCGACCTGGTGGCCCGGACCGCGGGGCTGGACCTGATCCTGATGAACGGGGACGGGGTCTCCGGAGTCATCAGCCTGCGGGACTCCCAGGGCCGGCGGGTGCCCGTGGTCCGTGGGGGCGGCGCGGCGCTGACCCGGACGGAGATCGTGGTGAACAAAAGCGGCTCCTTCACCGTGGGCAAAAGCGAGGGCCTGGACCTGCCCTCCCGCCGGAACGACGACGACCTGGGGGCGCTGCTGGCCCCCTACTACGAGGCGGCCCAGACCGCAGCCGCCCAGGAACTGGGCGTTCTGGCGGGGGATTGGGACTGGGAGACGGACCTCTCCTGTGTGCAGAGCGACACCATGGACCTGATCCACGAAGCCCAGCTCTGGGCCACCCAGGCGGATGTGTCCATCGCCGCCCCTCTCACCGGGGAGGAGTTCTGTGTGCGGCAGCTTTTGGAGGACCAAAAGACCGTTCCGGTGGACTGCCGGACCTGCTATACCCTCTATCCCCGGGAGGATGACCGCCTCCTGGTGGTTCGGATGACCGGCACGGAGCTGAAAGCCTGGCTGGAGGACAGCGCCGGTAGGTATACCGTCTCAAAGGAGGGCTTTGTCTCGGGCGAGATGATCTCCCAGGCCGGCGGCATAAGCTATACCCTCTGTCTGGGCAACCCCTTGGGGGAGCGGGTGATGAACCTGACCTTCCAGGGAAAGCCCGTCGCCCCCCGCCAGATCTTCCGTGTGGCGGTGAGCGAGGGGAGCCTTGCCGACGCAGGGGTGGAGAAGGACGCCTACTCTGTGCTTTGGACGGCCGCCGAATCGGAGAAATTCCGCAGCGTGGGCGGCTCAGTGACCTGGATCCTGGGGGAGTATATCCGCAGCTGCTCCGCCGGGTATAAACAGCTCACTCCCCCCAGAAGCCGCAGCCGCTGGACTGTCACCGCCGCCTCCGGGGAGGAGGCCTTGTCCAGCGTGACCCGGCTGGAGTTTGTGGAGCGGTTCTATGACGCGGTGGGCCGGCCCAGCGCCTATCTGGACCTGAAGCAGACCTTTGCCGATATCGACGGGGAGAACCCGGCCGCGGCCTGGGCCGTGCAGTCGGGCATCGTGCAGGGAAACGGCAGCGGGCAGTTCAATCCCGACGACCCCATCAACCGGGAACAGGCGGCCATCATGCTCCTGCGCTTTGATCTGGCCCGGGATATGGGTCCCTCCGGTCCCTGGGCGGTGGCGGTGCCCTATACCGACGCCACCGAGATCTCTGCCTGGGCCTCAGAGGCCGTTATGTGGAACGTGATCCGGGAGTACCTTCCCGATGACGAGGCGGGCAACTTCCACCCCCAGTCCCCCCTGACAGTCCTGGAGCTGGAGGGGATCCTGGAACGGCTGGGAGGATAGGAAAAAAGAACGAGCGGGGCCGCCCGGACTTCCCGGGCGCCCCCGCCTTTGTCATTCTCCGCCGTGTGCACTGCGCCATACAAAAAGGTGCCCGTTGAAAAGGGTTTCAGCGGGCGCCTGGTCTCACTTGCCCCATTTTTCCACATGGCCCCGGATCCGCTCCACCAGCATATCCAGCGCCACCTGGTTCCTCCCCCCCTGGGGGACGATGATGTCGGCATACTTCTTGCTGGGCTCCACAAAGGCCTCGTGCATGGGCTTTACCGTGGTCAGATACTGGCTTACCACCGAATCCAGGGTCCGCTCCCGCTCCTTCACATCCCGCATCACCCGGCGCAGGATCCGCACGTCGGCGTCGGTGTCCACAAAGATCTTGATATCCATCAGCTCCCGGAGGGCAGGCTCGGCAAAGATCAGGATGCCCTCCACAATGATGACCTGGGTGGGCTTTACCTCCAGGGTCTTGTCCGAACGGTTGTGGATGGTATAGTCGTATACGGGACACTGGATGGCCTTCCCCTCCCGCAGCGCTTTCAGGTCCCGGATGATCAGGTCGTTGTCAAAGGCGTCGGGGTGGTCGTAGTTGAGCTTGCTGCGCTCGTCATAGGTCATGCCCACGTGCTTTTTATAATAGTTGTCGTGGTAGAGGAC
>CANPNN010000179.1 GCA_947575475.1 uncultured Pseudoflavonifractor sp. | reverse complement strand
TGATCCGCCGGCTGGAGCACATCCCCATCTATCCCGCCAGCCACTATATCACCCCTCGGGAGAAGATGGCCGCCGCCATTCAGGAGATCTACCGGGAGTTGGAGGAGCGGGTTGCCTTCTTTGAGAGCAATAACATGCTGGTGGAGGCCCAGCGGCTGAAGCAGAGGACCATGTATGATGTGGAGATGCTTCAGGAGTTAGGATTCTGCTCAGGCATCGAGAACTATTCCCGTGTTATCTCGGGACGGCCTGTGGGATCGGCCCCCATGACCCTGATCGATTACTTTCCCAAGGATTTTCTGCTGTTTATTGACGAGAGCCATGTGACCCTGCCCCAGGTCCATGCCATGTATAACGGGGACAAGGCCCGGAAGACCACCCTGGTGGACTACGGCTTCCGCCTGCCCTGCGCCTTTGATAACCGCCCCCTGAAATTTGAGGAGTTTGAGGAGAGACTTAACCAGGTGATCTACGTTTCGGCCACCCCGGCGGAATACGAGCGCAGCCGCTCGGGCCAGATCGTGGAGCAGGTGATCCGGCCCACGGGCCTTCTGGACCCCAGGGTGGAGGTGCGCCCCGTGGAGGGCCAGATCGACGACCTCTTGGGAGAGATCAACCAGCGCACCGCCAGGGGGGAGCGGGTGCTGGTCACCACCCTCACCAAGAAGATGGCGGAGGACCTGACCGCCTACCTGAAAAACGTGGGGGTGAAGGTCCAGTATATGCACCACGACGTGGATACCATCGAGCGGCAGGAGATCATCCGGGACCTGCGGCTGGGGACCTACGACGTGCTGGTGGGCATCAATCTCCTCCGGGAGGGGCTGGACCTGCCCGAGGTGAGCCTGGTGGCCATCCTGGATGCGGATAAGGAGGGCTTCCTGCGAAGCGAGACCTCCCTCATCCAGACCATCGGCCGGGCCGCCCGGAACGCCGAAGGCCTGGTGATCATGTACGCCGACAAGATGACCCCCTCCATGATGGCGGCCATCGGGGAAACCGACCGGAGAAGGAAGAAGCAGAACGAATATAACGAGGCCAACGGCATCGTCCCCAAGACCATCATCAAGTCGGTCCGGGATGTGGTGAACCTTTCCGAGGCCGAGGAGGAGGCCGACCGGGCCCTGCGCAGCAAGCACAAGATGACCCGGACCGAGCTGGAGGGGGCCATTGAGAAGCTGGAGAAGGAGATGAAGGAGGCCTCCAAGCGGCTGGAATTTGAGTATGCCGCGGTGCTGAGGGATCGGATCATTGAGCTGCGGGGGAAGTGAGATGGAGCGGTTGGACAGGAAAAATATTCGCCTGGAGGGATATGATTACAGTACGCCGGGCGGGTATTTTGTTACGGTTTGTACCAAAGAGAAGAGGAAGCTATTTTGGGACGGTACATTCCCTGTAGGGGCGGATATCATCCGCCCGGGCCCCCCGACCTTGTCCCAGGTTGGACAGATCGTGGATAGGGCGATCCGGGAAATCCCAGACCATTATCCCCATGCCAAGATCAACAAATATGCGGTGATGCCCAATCATGTTCACATGATCCTGATACTGGAGGAGAATGGGCGGATAATATCCGCCCCTACAAAATCAGTCTCTACCATCATTGGACAGGTAAAACGAATATCCAGCAAATTAGCCGGACAGCCCATTTGGCAAAAGGGGTTTTATGACCACGTTATTCGGAATGAGGCGGATCATTTGCGGATTTGGGAGTATATTGACACCAATCCCGGTAAGTGGCAGGAGGACTGTTATTATATTCTTTGATTGAAAGGAGATGGGTGAAGATGACGAAGTGGATCCTGCATGGGGTGTTTTCGGTGGGGCTGTTTGGACTTTGCTGGCGGGGGCTTCAGTGGGTCAGCGGCGCCATGTGGCTGGCAGGACTCGTTGGGCTGGACGTGCTGGTGATCGGGATGCTGACCCTCTTTGCCGGGTTATTCGCCCTCCTTTTTGGAGGCTGGTTGGCCAGACGGGTCATCTGGCGGGATGTGGAGCACGGATACCTGTGACCGACTTTTTATTTTGACAAGAGGAGGAATTTCATATGGCCACCGACCCTGGATTGATCGAATACCTCTGCGACCAGTTGGAGGGCCTTGGGACCATCCGCTCCCGGAAGATGTTCGGGGAGTATATGGTCTACTGCAACGATAAGCCGGTGCTCATCGTGTGCGATGACCGGCCCATGGTGAAGATGCTGCCCATCCTGGAGCCGCTGCTGAAGGACCGCCCTACTGCTCCGCCCTACGGGGGGGCCAAGGACCACTACATTCTGGACCCGGATGACCGGGAGACCCTCCGGGAAGCGGTACGCCTGGCGGAAGAGGTCACGCCTTTGCCGAAAAAAAGAAGAAAGGCCTAGGTGCTGTTAGAGAAAAAGGGGAGAATGGAAATGGGCTTCATTTCTTTGATAATCATCTTTTGCTGGCCGCTGTTCTTTATATTGGCTGCCTTTGCCACTTTTCTGATTTGGCTGAATACGGCTCTTAACGTGGTGGTGACCATTATGCTGGTTGCCAATATTGCCTTTTTGATTCTGCTCCTCTTCCTTCGCACCAAGTGGAAGGCTGCAGGAAGGATGGAGTCGGAGTTCATCAACTCCTATGAGGGCTGGCGACACTACGGACTTCTGGCGGCCAAGGTATTGCTCACCGGCGGTGTGGTGTGGGAGGCCGTCGTGGTGGCCGGCTGTGCACTGCTCCTCCTTTTCCGCCCATGGAGTGCGATTCTGATTTAAAAGAAACAGCATGAAAAGGTTTTTAAATCTCCCTCTTGACATTAAAAATTCATTCCATTATGCTGTGATTCGGACTGAAAATTGAAGGGAACACAAAGGAGATATTCCCATGCAGGATACCATCGTAGTCAA
>CANPNN010000178.1 GCA_947575475.1 uncultured Pseudoflavonifractor sp. | reverse complement strand
TGACCATCTTCATGATCGAGCACCACATGGACCTGGTCATGCAGATCTCCGACCGCATCTACGTCCTGGACTTTGGCAAGCTCATTGCCCAGGGCGCCCCCGCGGAGGTCCAAAACGACCCGCGGGTCATCCAAGCGTACTTGGGGGTGGCTGACGATGCTTAAAATCGACGACCTGCGGGTCAACTATGGCGGGATCGAGGCCGTCAAGGGCGTGGACTTCGAGGTGCCCGAGGGTAAGATCGTCACCCTCATCGGGGCCAACGGTGCCGGCAAGTCCACCATCCTCCGGACCATCGCGGGCCTGGTGAAGCCCGCCACCGGCCGCATCCGTCTCCAGGCCGAGGACATCACCGCCCTCTCCCCCGACCGGATCGTCTCCAAGGGCATCACCCTGGTGCCCGAGGGCCGCCGGGTCTTCCCTGACCTCACCGTCCTGGAGAACCTGAAGATCGGGGCCTACCTCCGCACCGACGACCTGGGCCACGACCTGGAGTGGGTCTACTCCCTTTTCCCCCGGCTCAAAGAGCGGTCCTGGCAGGCGGCTGGCACCCTCTCGGGCGGCGAGCAGCAGATGCTGGCGGTGGGCCGGGCCCTCATGTCCCGGCCCAAGCTGATGATGATGGACGAACCCTCCCTGGGCCTTGCGCCCCTGGTGGTGAAGGATATCTTCTCCATCATCCGCAAGATCAACGACCAGGGGGTCACCATCCTCCTCATCGAACAGAACGCCAACATGGCCCTCCACACCGCCGACCTGGCCTACGTTCTGGAGACCGGCCGTCTCACCCTCTCCGGCACCGGGGAGGAGCTGCTGAATAACGAAGCGGTGAAGAAGGCCTATTTGGGGTAACAATTTCAAACGCGACAAAACGCCCGGTGGCAAAGAAACCACCGGGCGTTTTATTTATCAGCAGCAGGGCGGGGGTTTGCCCCCGCCGCAGCGTCGTACCCCGCTCAACGGCGAAGGCCGGAGCTCCCCCCGCCCCAACGCCCGCCGAAAGCCTCACACAAACTCCCCGGTCCAATTCCCCTCCCGGAACACGGGGACCGACCTCCCATCGGCCAGGATACCGGTGATGGACAGGTCGGCGGTGCCGATCATAAAGTCCACATGGGTGGCGGAGAGGTTCACATGGTGGGCCTTCAAAGCCTCCTCGTCCATCTCCAGCCCCCCCTCCACACACTCGGGGAAGCCCTTGCCCAATGCCAGGTGGCAGGCGGCGTTCTCATCGTAGAGGGTGGAGTAGAAGAGGATCCCCGTCCGGGCGATGGGGGAGTCGTGAGGCACCAGGGCCACCTCCCCCAGATGGGTGGCTCCCTCATCCACCGCCAGAATGCTCTTCAGCAGGTCCAGCCCCTTCGCGGCCCCGCAGTCCACCGCCTTGCCCCCCTCAAATCTCACCCAAAAATCCTCGATCAGCCCGCCGTTATAATTGAGGGGCAGGGCCGAGTGGACGATCCCCTCTGCCCGGTCCCGGTGGGGGGTGGTGAAGATCTCCTCGGTGGGCATGTTGGGGAAAAACCAGGTCCCGTCCACCGTCTCCGCCCCGCCTCCGGCCCAGATGTGACGGCTGTTCAGTCCCACAGTGAAGTCGGTGCCGTTGGCGGCGGTGTAGCGGAGCGCGTCGAACTGCCGGGCGTTGAGAAGCTTGACCCGCCGCTGGAAGGCCTCGGAGTGCTCCTTCCAGGCCCCCGCCGGGTCAGGCCCGTCGGAGCGGGCGGTGGAGAGGATGGCCTGCCACAGCTTCTCCATGGCCTCCTCCTGGGGAAGACCGGGGAACACCTTCTTGGCCCACTTGGGGGTGGCCGCCCCGGCAATGCACCACACGTTCCGCCCCAGGTCCATCCCGTCGTAGAAGGCCTTGCAGTCCCGGTGGACCGCCCGGGACCAGGCGGTGAACCGTCCGGGGTCCACCCCCGCCATGCCGTCGGGGTCGTCCCCGTCCAGAGACAGAATGACCCCTCCCTTCTGGGCAATACTGTTGCGCTGGAGGGCCTTCCACTCGGGGACCTTCTCAAAGGCGGACTGGGGGGCGTGGAGGTAGTGGAGCCGGCTGATCACATCGTCCACCCACTCCACCGTGACGGAAGAGGCCCCGGCCTCCCAGGCCTCCTCCACCACCATCCGGGCAAAGCCGGCGGCTTCCACCGGGGCGGTGAGCAGTACCTCCTGCCCCGGCCTCAGGGCGCACCCCGTGCGGACAAGGAGCCGGGCATAGGCTTGCAATTTACTATCCAGAGACATAAGACCCATCCTTTCTTGATTGAAGTAGGGCGGGGGCTTGCCCCTGCCGCGGCGTCGTACCCCGCCGGACGGCAGGGACAAGCCCCGCCCAAAAAACAATACGAACACGGAGGGACGCACAACATATCCCACCAACGCCCCTTGCAGGGCACGGCCTCCCAGACGCGCCGCTTGAAAAAGACCACCCCCAAGCGTGCAGGACAGAGGCGGCGGAATTCCAGCGAACTTTCTTCCCGTGTTCCGCAAACATACGCGTGGGCGCGGGGCAAGAGGGACCGTGGATGCGAAAGACGATGGAGCCGCCCCCCAGAACACCTGGTCTTGACCTTAGACTTTTCTTGGAGAGCGCGAGAGGCTATTCTTTTCCTCGGGAAAAGAATAGTCTTTCGCATTCCCTCAGTTGAAAATACACTCCCAACTCCCAACAAAACGGCCCCACCCGCCGGAAACCACTCCCCCCCAAGCCCCCAAATCGGAAAAATATACTACTTGTGGGAACTTGTGGGTTTGTGATATACTGTATATTGAATTGTTATGTGCCTTTTTACAAGGCCAACTTGATTATACAGTGAGGGAAACGAAATGGCAAGCGTAAAACCACAATATGACAATACCTCCATCTCCTCCCTGAAGGGG
>CANPNN010000177.1 GCA_947575475.1 uncultured Pseudoflavonifractor sp. | reverse complement strand
ACGCCGCTCTTTTGGAGGCGGGGGCCTCTTGGGACCAGGCCGGCTATTGGGCCGCCATGGACAGCGGCCTTCTCCGGGAGGAGGATTTCCTCCCCGCCGATCCGGCGGACCTATGGGCCCCCATTCTGCGCCAAGACACGGCGGTGCTGCTGAGCCGGCTCTTGCCCGAGGAGGAGGACGAGGATCAGTGGCACTGGTCTTGGAGTTCCTATCAGGCGGAATACGCCTTTGCCGACTGGGAAAGTTTGGAGGAACCGTACCAAGCTGCCGTGAGCCGCCTGTTTGTCTGCAACATCACCCGGGGCCGGGAGGTAGAAGACCACGACCCCCAGCTTGGCATAGAGGATTCCCTGCTCTTTGGCGGTGGCGAAACCATCAAGCGCTCCGACGGCACCGTCCTGCTCCTGCGCACCCTTTATGAGGCCGACGTCTTAGCGCGGAAGGACGTGACCGTCACCCTCCGCATCGTGGACCGGCAGGGAACCTCCCTGTGTGAGGACCAGAGCGTGGAGACCCAAACCGGGACCTACGACTATGAGTTGGTGGATGAAAACACCCTCTGGCACTATGTCCGCATCTCCGACCCCCAGCAGGTCACCTCCTTCCAAAAGGAGTATACCGTCGTCTACCGTCCCTTCACCCGGTTCGAGGCCGCTGAGGAGGAATTTTGGACCAAGGTGGAACAGGGCGAGCTGAACTATGAGGATTACTGGACCCAAGACTTCCACCTGTTTGCCCAAGGGGAAAACCCCCGGAAATCCCTTCTCCTCTTCGGCAGCGAGGACCAGCTCCGCTTTCCCGACCGGGCCTCGGCAGAGGCCGGTATGACCACCGTCACCGTTCCCGTGTGGCACTTGGACAAAAGCGGGAATAAGGTCCCCGCCACTACCTCCTTCTCCATCCACGCCGCCATTGCCGAGGACACTGTGGCCCTCTTCACCGAGATCTATAACGACCCCGAGCAGTTCCCCGTCCACGACCTGGGAGGCTACTCCTGGCGGGGAGACAGCGCCACCGGGGAGCACAACTGCGGCACCGCCGTGGACATCAACGCCAACGAAAACTATCAGATCCGGGAGGGCAAGATCTTAGTCGGTTCCCACTGGACCCTGGGAACCGACCCCTACTCCATCTCCCCCGACAGCTCTGTCGTCCGCATTTTTGCCGAGCACGGCTGGTCCTGGGGCGGCGACGCCTGGGCCTACAGCAGCGATGACAGGGAGGGTTATCACGACTATATGCACTTTTCTTACATGGGCAAATGACCCCGCCGAAGAAAGGATGGCCGCTATGAAACTGTTCCGCCCCCTTTGCCTTTTGACCCTCTGCACCATGCTCATTGCCCCGGCGGCAGCTGCGGAAACCAAATACCCCGACCTGCCCCGGGATTACTGGGCTTATGAGGATATGAGCGAAGCCGTCAGGCTTGGCATCCTCACCGGCATGGACGACGGCCGCATGGCCCCCGAAGACACTCTGACTTGGGGCCAGTATCTGGTCATGCTGGACCGGGCCATTTATCCGGAGATCTACGCCGCCGCCCTGGACGGGGATCTTCCCTGGGACACGGCAGGATATTACGCCGCCATGGACGCCGGGATCCTGCTGGAAGAAGACTTTCTCCCCGTATCCCCCGAAACCCTGGACCGGCCTATCCTGCGCCAGGACGCCGCCGTACTGTTGGACCGGCTGCTGCTGGATCTTGACTACAAGGAGATGTTCTGGAGCGCTCCCTCCGACAACGGAGACGACTGGGAACTGCCCACCGCCGCCAACTCCTTCTCTGATTGGAATAGCCTGGACCTAAACTATCAGGCCGCCGTATCCCGCCTGTTCGAAGCGGTGATCGTCAAAGGCCGGGACAACGGCACCTTCGGCGGCGGCGAGACCATTCAGCGCGCCGACGGCACAGTCCTGCTCATGCGCGCCCTTCCCCTGGCGGAAATGCGGCTTTGGGGGATCGAATCCAAAACCATCACCCTCCGCCTTCTGGACCAGGAGGGCGGCCTTCTGGTGGAGGACAAGACCCTTCTGACAGAGCTGGGCGCCTCCACCGCTGAACTGGCTGACCTGAACGCTCCCAAACACTACGCCGCCATGGACGGCGGCGTCACCGTCACCCGGTCCCGGGACCTCTACGCCGTCACTATGCGTCCCTTCACCCAGGCGGAGCTGGATGAGGAGGCTTACTACGAACAGCTCTCCGCCGGACAGGTCACCCAGGCGGAGTACGATTCCCAAAACTTCTGGCTGCGCAAGCTTGGGGAGAACGACCAGAAAAAGCTCCTCCTATACGGCAACGCCAAGCAGCGCCGCTACGGAAGCCGCTCAGAGGCTGAGCAGCACATGGTCACCATCACCGTCCCCATGTGGCGCATCGACAAAAACGGCAGCAAGTATGCCAGTGAGGGCTCCTTTTCCATCCACGCCGCCATTGCCGACGATGTGGTGGCCATCTTTACCGAGATCTTCAACGATCCTGAGCAGTTTCCTTTCCGGGACCTGGGCGGCTATGGCTGGCGGGGCGACAAGGCTACCGGCGAGCATAACTGCGGCACCGCCATCGACATCAACTGGAACGAAAACTACCAGATCCGCAACGGCCGCATCCAGACCGGTTCCCTC
Organism: uncultured Pseudoflavonifractor sp.; assembly: GCA_947575475.1. The sequence goes on along the minus strand of CANPNN010000177.1, from coordinate 285 downwards.
TGGCAGCCGGGGAGCAACCCCTACTCCATCAGCCCCAACGGCTCGGTGGTCCGCATCTTCCGGGAGCACGGCTGGTCCTGGGGAGGCGACGCCTGGGCGGACAACAGCGACGACAGCTATGGATATCACGACTATATGCATTTCTCCTACATGGGTTGGTAAGCTTTTGCTGCCGGTAAAATAAACGTGGGACGGCTGGGTACATACAGCCGGCCCACGTTTTTATTTTCTTCTTTTCCAGACCGTGACCCGCTCCCCCGGGTCGGTCCACAACCCCTCGCCCAC
>CANPNN010000176.1 GCA_947575475.1 uncultured Pseudoflavonifractor sp. | reverse complement strand
AGGTTCCCCACGGCACGGCGGTGGAGCTGACCAAATTCTCCGAGCGGGAGGACGAGGTCATCGAGGTGGACGCCACCATCTACTGCGAGAAGGAATCCCACAAGGGTATCATTATTGGGAAAAAGGGAGCCATGCTGAAAAAGATCTCGACCCTGGCCCGGGAGGACATGGAGAAATTCATGGGGACGAAAATTTTCCTTCAGACCTGGGTAAAGGTCAAAGAAAATTGGCGGGACAACCTGAACTTTGTCCACACCATGGGCTACCGGGAGGACTGAGAGATGGATGCCGTGGACAACATGGCGGACCTATCGCACGGACTTTCCGGAGTTGGAAGCGGAGGAATATGTCCTCATACGGGAGTTTGACGATGTTCAGGTCCTGCTGGCGGTGATGGGGTCTTATCATGAGGGACCAGTGAACTTTCTGAACAATGTGCCGCGCTGGAAAACAGACAAAAATTTCCCTGACATAATCGCTCTTCAGACTGTCCATGATAACCCCAGAAAGGTGGCTTATCATGGATAGTTTGGCAGTGTGGGAACTTTTTCTATACACTGGGCTTCCAGAGGTGTATAATATGTACTGCAAATTGAGAGAGGAGGAGCGTCAGGAGGCGGAAAAGCCCGCCTGACGCCCGATACATATGGCGCATTTGGTGACGAAGGCCCTGGTCCTCCGGGAGGTCAACTACAAGGAATCGGACAAAATATTGACCCTGCTGGCCCAGGGTCAGGGCAAACGCACCGTAAAAGCCCAGGGCTGCCGCCGGAAGAACAGCCCCCTGGCGGCCTCTGCCCAGCTTCTGGTCTTCTCCGATATGACTCTCTACGACTACCAGGACCGCTGGGCGCTGAAGGAGGGGGCCACCCAGGAGGAGTTCCGGGGCCTGCGCTCCGACCTCACAAAGCTGGCCCTGGGGACCTATTTTGCCGAAGTCTGCGAGGCGGTGAGCGAGGAGGGGGTGGAGACCCCCGGTCTTCTCCCCCTCCTCCTTAACTCCCTCTACGCCCTGGATAAGCTTTGCAAGCCCCCGGCGGTGGTGAAGGCGGCCTTTGAGTGGAAGCTCTGCTGCCTCACGGGTTACGAGCCCCTGGTGGACGGCTGCGCCGTCTGCGGGGAGGAAGCCCCGGCGGAGCCCTTCCTCAATCTGTCCGAGGGGGTGCTCCACTGCCGGAGCTGCCGGAGGGAACTGGGGGACGCGGGCATCTCCATGCCTCTGGACGCTCCCAGTCTGGCGGCCCTGCGGTATATCGCATACGGGGATCCCAAGCGGTTGTTTTCTTTCCAGATCCCGGACAAAAGCTTGTCCCTTCTGGCGGGGGCGGCGGAGAGCTTTCTGCTGACCCAGCTGGAGCGGGGCTTCCACACATTGGATTTTTATAAAGGCTTGGTATTGTAAGGCCGGCGTCCCGTCGGACCGGGCGTCTGGGGACAGCTGCCCGTGCAAAAAGCGAAACATATGGAGGCATCCACATGACACTGGACAAAGGAGCCATCGGACAAAGCTACGCCGTGACAAAAATTGACCTTCCCGACCAGGTGGAGCACCGCCTGGAGGCCATCGGTATGACCATCGGCGGCAGGGTCTCCATTCTGGGGAGCAAGGACCGCGGGACTCTGATCCTCAAGGTCCGGGGGGCGCGCTTCGCCATGGGCCGGGGCATCACGGAAAAGATCGAGGTAATATGACATGGGAAAGCAATTAACGGTGGCCTTTATCGGCAATCCCAACTGCGGCAAGACTACCCTCTTCAACGCCTATACCGGCTCCAACCTGAAGGTGGCCAACTGGCCCGGGGTCACTGTGGAGCGGGTGGAGGGGGTGATGAGGGACCACGGGGTGGAGGTCCGTCTGGTGGACCTTCCCGGCACATACTCCCTCACCGCCTACACCATGGAGGAGCAGGTCTCCCGCCGGTTCATCCTCTCTGACGAGGTGGACGTGATCATCGACGTGGTGGACGCCTCCGCCCTGGAGCGAAACCTGTACCTGACTCTCCAGCTTTTGGAGCTGGGTAAGCCTGTGGTGGTGGCCCTCAACATGATGGACGTGGTCCAGAAGCGGGGCATGGAGATCGACCTCCACCGCCTGCCCGAGATGCTGGGCGTTCCTGTCATCCCTGTCTCCGCCCGGAAGCGGACGGGACTTGAGGTCCTGATGCATGCCGCCGCCCACCACGCCGAGGCCCCCCGCCGGGACCCCATCATCCACGAGCACGAGTGGCACGGCGGGACCAAGACGGCAGACCTGTCCAAGCACGAAAAGTACGCCATGGTCTACGACGAGGTCATGGAGTTCCGCATCGACGCGGTGGAGACCGCCCTCAAACGGAAATGGCCCGGGCTGAAGGATCCCCGCTGGCATTCCATCAAGCTGCTGGAGGGGGATGAGGAGATTGTCAAAAAATGTCCCCTGGACCTTCCCGGCATCCTGGACGAGAGCTGCGAGACCGAGATCATCAACCAGAAATACGACTTCATCGAGGAGATCATGGCCGAGGTCCTGGTCCACCGGGAGGAGAAGGCCGCCATGACCGAGAAGGCGGACCGGCTCCTGACCCACCCGGTCTGGGGTCTTCCCATCTTCCTGGGCATCATGGCAATGGTGTTCTTCCTCACCTTCACCGTGGGGGACTTCCTGGCCGGCTTTTTCGAGCTGGGGGTGGAGCGGTTCTCCGCCCGGGTGGGGGCGACCCTCGGGGGGTGGGGGGTGGGGTAGCTGCTGGTGGCCCTCATCACCGACGGCATCATCGCCGGCGTGGGCAGCATCCTGACCCTCCTGCCCAATATCTTCATCCTCTTTCTGGCCCTGGCCTTTCTGGAGGACACGGGCTACATGGCCCGGGTGGCCTACATCATGGACGGGGTCATGGGCAGGCTGGGCCTCTCGGGCCGGGCCTTTCTCCCCATGGTGCTGGGCTTTGGCTGCTCGGTTCCCGC
>CANPNN010000175.1 GCA_947575475.1 uncultured Pseudoflavonifractor sp. | reverse complement strand
TGTTGGGGTTGGTGATCTTCAGGGGCTGCTGCTCCTGCCGGGCCACATATTTGGGAAAATCCCCCCGGACCATCTCCTGAAACTGGGCCGGCTCGGTGGAACTGATGGAGAGGATGGTGGGGAATCGGAGCTGGCAGATGACCTCGATGAGGGGGGAAACGGCATAGGAATAGCGATTATTGTCGGAAAACAGCATGGTGCGGTCTCCTTCCGTGAAATAGATACCGATATTGTACCCCGGAATGGAAAAAAAGTCAAAGGAAAGTGGGCGGGGCATAAAAAGGGGGGTGCGCTGGGGCGTCCTCCGGCTCCACCACGAAGCGGAAAAGCACGTAGTAGGTGTTTTCTGGCTGGCACATGGCCATGAGGATGATGGAGGTCACCGGCGCGGCAAAGCGAAGACCGCGGGCGGCGGCAAAGTCCTTGACCGGCTGAAAGTGGGCGGCGTCCAGCCGGTCCAGGTCATGGAGACGGAGGATGAAGCGCAGGACGGTATGGCCGCCCTCGACGGTATGGTAGCGGGACAGGTCGCAGGCCTGATACTCCCGGCGGGCCAAATAGTTGGGCCAGGTGACCCCCAGGGCGTAGAGGGGAAGGTAGACCTGGCGACGGGAGTCCAGAAACTGCTCCAGGGGGATGACCAAGGACTGGTAGGTGGCGCTGGTGGAGCGGAGGATGGAGACCTCCCGGGGGTTGGAGTCGAACTGGTCCAGGGTGAGAAAGTAGAGGCCGGGGCTGTTTTCTCCCAGGCGCACGTCGGCCTGGGTGTCGATGACCGAGCGGCGGTAGTTGATGCGCCGCTGAAGCTCGGAGCGCATGAGGGTGAGTTCGGCCAGCCGTTCCTCCACCCGCGCCAGATGTTGCTCCTCCTTGTGGAGGTAGGCGCGAAGGGCCTCGCCGCCGTCGGTCATGAACTCCCGGATATCCTGGAGGGAGTGGTCGGTCTGGCGGAGGTTCAGGATCTGGAACAGAGCGGCAAGTTCGTCGATGCCGTAGCGAAAGTAATGATTTTCCGCGTCCTGGGGTGGGGAGAGAAGCTTTTGATCCCGGTAGAAGCGGATGGTCTGTTTGTTGAGGCGGAACAGGTTGGCCAGTTGCTGAATATTCATGGAGGCCTCCAAAAGAATGCACTTGACTGTGTATTTACTGCACAGTTTATAATCACTGTAGCACAAATTCCCCCTACATACAAGGATGAAAAGGAGAGAGAACATGAAAAAGATGCGCAAAGTACAGGCCCTGCTGGCGGCGGGGCTCCTGCTGCTGGGCGGCTGCGCCCAGGAGGCGGCCCAGTCCCCGGCTCCCACGCCGGAGGCGACCGCGGACCAGAGCCAGACGGCCGAAGGGCTGCGGGATGGGACCTATCAGGCGGCGGCCTGGGGCAACAACGGAGAGATCACGGTGGAGACGGTGATCGCCGAGGGGAAGATCGCGGCGGTAAAGGTGCTGGATCACGCCGAGACCACGGTGATCAGCGACAAGCCGTTGACTGAGCTGCCCGCAGAGATCGTGGAGTACCAGAGCGTTGGGGTGGACCTGGTCTCGGGGGCCACCATGACCAGCCTGGGGGTGGTCAACGCCGTATCTGACTGCCTGAGCCAGGCGGGGGCCGACCTGAAGGAATGGAAAACGGAGGTGCCCTATCCCGTCCAGCCGGTGGAGGACGGGGAGTGCGACGTGGTGGTGGTAGGCTCCGGCGCGTCGGGCATGACCACCGCCATCTATGCCGCCCAGGGGGGCGCGAAGGTCATCCTGGTGGAGAAACAGGATCTGCTGGGAGGGACCTCCCTGCTGTCCAACAGCATGTTCGGCTCGGTGGGGACCCGGGTCCACAAGGCGGAGGGCAAGACCGAGACGGTGGAGGACCTCTATGAAAATTATATGAAGAAGGAGGCGGCCACCGGGGCCTTTGCCCAGGCGGAGGGGGCCCGTATCCTGGCGGAGAACAGCGCGGCGGCGGCGGAATACCTGCTGGACCTGGGGGTGGACTTTGACCACACCTCCAGCAAGTTCGTCTTAGCTCCCGCAAGCGGCAAGCGGGTGGGGGAGATGGTCATTCCCGCCCTGATGGGACAAATGGAGGAAAAGGGTGTGGAGGTGCGCCTTTCCACCAAGGCGGTGAAGCTGCTGATGGAGGACGGGAAGGCCGCCGGAGTGGAGGTGGAGACCCGGGATGGGAGCTACGCTATCCATGCCAAGGCGGTGGTGCTGGCCACGGGAGGCTATGCCGCCAACCGGGAGATGGTGCGGGAGTATCTGCCGGAATGGGGCGACTCGGTCTACTACTGCTCCCCCGGCGACACCGGGGACGGCATCCGCATGGCTCAGGATGCGGGCCTGGAGGTGGTGGACCTGACCGTCATGAAGGCCAATCCCTTGGTGTTCTATGACCATAGCCATGCCCTGACCATGAACGCGGCGGTGTCCGCCGGGGCGATCATGGTGAACGCGGAGGGGGAGCGGTTTGCCAACGAACAGGGAAGCTATGGCATCTCCCCCATCATCAACAGCCAGACTGGGGGAAAGGGGTACGTCCTCTTTGACGAGAACTTGATAGCGGAGAACAGCACCATGGCCGGCTATCTGGAGGCCGGGTATCTGACCGAGGCGGACTCCCTGACGGAGCTGGCGGAAAAGCTGGGGATCGATGGGGCTACCCTGGAGAAAACGGTGGAGCGCTACCAGCAGCTGGTGAGCGAGGGGACCGACGCCGATTTCGGAAGGGCCAAGCTGGCTGACTGGTACAGTGGGGAGAAGTTCTACGGCATCGGGGTGAAGCCCTCCATCCAGGGTACGTTTGGGGGCATCCACACCAACACGGCCACCGAGGTATACAGCGAGAGCGGGGAGATCGTTCCCGGTATGTATGCCGTGGGCGAGTGCGCCCAGGAGGGGGTCAACGGGCTGAATCCCATGACGGTGAACCTGGTCTTCGGCAAGATCTGCGGGGAGAT
>CANPNN010000174.1 GCA_947575475.1 uncultured Pseudoflavonifractor sp. | reverse complement strand
TCCAGAGCGTGACCTGTGGAGTGGCGGGGGGACTGGGCTTTCTGCTGGCTGTGGTCCTCTTCGCCAGTATCCGGGAGCGGCTGGAGTTTGCCGATTGCCCCAAAGCGTTTGAGGGGATCCCCATCGCCATGGTAGCGGCGGGGCTTATGGCCCTGTGTTTTACCGGATTTTCTAACCTGAGCGTCTTTGGATAAGGGGGAGAGGGATATGACCAAGTTGTTGATCGGACTGGGGATCCTGATCGTCATCGGAGCGATGTTCGGCGCCCTTCTGACCCTGAGAGAAAAACTGTTCCCAGATCCGGAGCAGGAGCCTTTGGCGGAGAGGGAGGAGTCTGTACGCCGTGTGGCGGTGGTCCACTGCGCCGGTGGTGGGGCCAGCTTTTCCAAATATAACTATCAAGGGGTCAGGGATTGTCTTGCTGCGGCCCAGCTGCCCGGAGGCGGGGCCCTGAGCTGTGATTATGGCTGCCTGGGTATGGGTACCTGTGAAAAGGTGTGTTCCTCCGGGGCGCTCAGCGTCCAAAATGGCGTTGCGGTGGTGGATAGGGAGCGGTGTACGGCTTGCGGCAAGTGTATAGACGTCTGTCCCCGGCATTTGATCGCTCTGGAGACTTTCCGCCCCAAGCGGCATGTTTCCATCCCCTGTGCCTCCATGGCCCGGGATGAGGTGGTCACGGCGATCTGTACCGACGGGTGCATCGGCTGCTCCATCTGTGCCAAGACCTGCCCCAGAGGGGCGGTGACAGTGGAGGAGGGACTGGCCCGGATCGACCAGGAGAAATGTGACAGCTGCGGCCTGTGCGCTTCCAAATGCCCCCGGCATCTGATCCGGGTGGAGAAGGTGGCGGAGCCGCCCAAGCCAGAGCCGCCCAAAGTGGAGGCGCCCAAGAAGGTCAAGGGGCCGAAACTACCCAAGGCTCCCCGGTGGTCTGAAATGAAGGGGAGCTCCAAGGAGGAAAAACAGCCGGAGACGCAGGCTGTCCCGGCAGAGCAGGCGCCTGCGGCGGCTGTGGCTTTTTCCGGGGAGGAGCGGGTGTTGACAGTAGGCGTCCCGTCCGACGGCAAGTCTGATCCCAAGCCGGACCTTGTGGAGACGCCAAAAGCTGAACCGGATGCTCCGGTGGAAGAAAAGCCTGAAGGCGGGGCCAAGACCTCTGCGGAGGCTTTTAAGGCATTTGAGCAGGCGGTAGCCGCCGCGGGGGAGGCGCTGGGCGAGGAGAAGGGAACGGATCCGGCCAAAGCGCCTGCCGCCGCAGCGGCGGACGGCGGAGCAAAAACGGAGTAGAAAAACAAAAGTCCGGCATCCAACAGGTGGATGCCGGACTTTTTGCTGTTTTAATATCAAAACGCGACCACGATACCGCCGTCGTTGGCGTATACGGTGGTGACGCCCCGGGCCTCGGAGAGTAAAATATCCTTGAAATGACAGGACTTTTTTACCAGCTCCCGCACGTAGAGGGCCCGATCCAGATGGTTGCAGTGGACGATGGAGAGGATTTTCCCCTCGTGTCCGGGGTCTGCAGCCATCAGATTTACCATTCGGGTCAAAGCTTGCTTTACTGACAGAGCCTGTCCTACTTTTTTGATCTGGCCCTCGGGGGTGGCTCCCATAAGAAGTTTGATCCGCAGGGCTTCGGTAACGATGGCGAGGGGGCCGGTGAGCCGCCCGTTTTTCCGCAGGTGGTCCAGATCCTCCAGAACGAAATAGGTGGTCATAGAGGTAATATACCGGGAGACCTCGTCCACTACTGTCTGAAAATCCCGGCCTGACCCGGCGATTTCCCACAGCTTCATGGCTACCGCCACCTCTCCCGCGGCGGCGGAACAGGAGTTGAAGATATGGATATGGGCCTCCGGGCGTTCCTCCAGCCAGATTGCCCTGGCCTGGGCCGCGGCGTTGTGGGAGCCGGAGAGCAGGGCGGAGAGAGTGACGACATAGATGTCGTCGGCCTGGGCCCGCTCGAAGGCGTCCAGATACTGGGCGGGGGAGGGGCAGGCGGTTTTGGGAGGATCCTGGTTCTCCCGCATGAGCAGGATCAGGTGGGTCTGGTCGAAGGTCTCGTCGTCCACGATATCCTCTCCGGCCAGGGAGATGGTGAGGGGGGCGCGGAGAAAGGGACCTTGGAGAAGCTGCTTAGCGGTCAGGTCGCAGCAGCTATCCACGATGATCTTAAAACTCATAATGGTGGCCTCCGAATCTAATTTTGAAAATTATATTTGAAGTATACCATATTGGCGGAGAAAAGTAAAGGGAAATCGGAGGAGGTGGAAAATTTCTTGCCCTTTTGTCCCACGGCTGGCCTTGGGCGGCAGGATAAAAGCTGCTTATTCCTTTTTCTGTCTCATCCTGATCTGCGGCTCCTCAATGGGTTTAGAAGGATCAAACAGCACATTGGAAAAGTCAAACGCAGGAACTCGCCCTGTTTTATACATTCGATACCATTTGCCTTCTTCCACAAAAGCATCCTCGCCCAAGTGCTTTTTGACGGCATACCTTACATCAGAAGGAATGGGCTGGAATAGATCTTCTGTCATCTGTAGCCCAATTAGGTCCTCGCCAATTTCAAAGGTGCGGAAGCACGGTGCGCTCAGGAGTTTTTCTCTACCGAACAAATCAATGTAGGGCCTCCCAAAGTAATTGATCCACGCCAACTCAGGATGCCGTACTCGAAAATTAATCGGCCTACTCCATTCGGGCAACATCTTATTCCAAATATTAGCCTGCACGGGCTCCAGAAGGTTAAGCAGACGATCACCAAGCTCCATAAATCTCCGCAAGTTCTCTTCATCTCTCAGATAGTCAATACTAACCGTAAAAATGAAAAAGTTAAATTTTGCTTGTTGACTTTTTTGCCAGTACATTTGATAGCTGGTTTTTGGCTTTTTTCTCTTCTCCATAAGAATTTCAGCCCCTGCAAAAGAGTGCTGAGCATCAGCCGTCCCATCCCTCTCATCCGCCCAAAGGCG
>CANPNN010000173.1 GCA_947575475.1 uncultured Pseudoflavonifractor sp. | reverse complement strand
CTGGAGGGGGAGGTCTTTCAGGGGGAGACGGTGACCGGGGAGGATCTTCAGGATCTGGAGCTCACCGGCGTGACCTTTCTAAAATGCCGCTTTGTGGACTGCCGCTTCAGCGGCAGCTCCTTCTACCAGGTGAAGATCGAGGGCTGCGATTTCTCCAACTGCTCCTTCACCGACAGCCGCTGGAAGGACTGCACCCTCACCGGCTGCAAGGGGATGGGGGCGGACTTCCGTGCCAGCCACTGGCGGGGGTGCCGGCTGAGCGAGTGCGCCCTCCCCATGGCCAACTTCGCCCAGACCCTCTGGAACGACTGCGCCTGGCGGGAGTGCGATCTGCGCCAGTCCCTGTGGATGGAGTGTAAGCTGAGCAAATGGAGCGCCGCCAAATGCGACCTTACCGGGGTCAGCTTTTTCCGTACCCCCTTGAAGGGGGTGGATCTGTCCACCTGCGATATTGAGGGCATCACCGTCTCCGAGACCTTCTCGGAGCTCCGGGGCCTCACCGTGGGGGCCCACCAGACTGTGGGCCTGGCCCGGATCCTGGGGATAAAGGTGGAGGGATGACCATGCTGACCTATGACGCCGCCGGGGAGGAGCTGGCGCGTGTCTATACGATCCACTCCCTGGGAGAGTTTCTGGAGCAGGTATGCCGGGAATAAAAAGGAAGGCCCTCCCCAAGCCGGGAGGGCCTTCCTTTATATCTTCCAATCAAACAGCTTTTCTTTTTTAAGAAAATAGTACCCAGCTCCCACCGCGTCGGCCAGGAACCAACCGATAGGTACCGACCACCAGATCCCCACCACCCCGAGACTGGGGATGGCGGAGAGAAGATAGGCCAGGGCCACCCGGGTGCCCAGGGAGGCCACCGTGAGCACCACCGACATCCCCGGCCGCCCCAGGGCCCGGTATAGGCCGTAGAGGAGGAACAGGCACCCGATGCCACAGTAGAAGGCCCCCTCGATCCGCAGGTAGCGCACCCCCTCGGCCACGATGGCCACCTCCCCCGGTTCGGTGAATAGGCCCATGAGAGGTCCGGCAAAGACAAAGACCAGGACGGACACCGCAACGCTGAAGCCCAAGGCGGTGACCACCGCCCCCTTCAGCCCCGCCTGGATCCGCTCCCGGTCCCGGGCGCCGTAGTTCTGGGCGATGAAGGTGGAGAAGGCGTTGCCGAAATCCTGGACGGGCATGTAGGCGAAGGCGTCGATCTTCACCGCCGCGGCGAAGGCGGCCATGACGGTGGGGCCGAAGCTGTTCACCAGCCCCTGGACCATGAGGATCCCCAGGTTCATCACCGACTGCTGCACGCAGGTGAGGATGGAGAACCCGGTGATCTCCCGGACACGGCTCCACTTGAGCCGCAGCTTTCCCCGCAGAGCGCGGAGCTGGGGGGAACAGAAGACGGCGTAGAGGGCGATGCCCACCCCGGAGACATACTGGGCGATAACGGTGGCCTCGGCGGCTCCGGCCGCCCCCCGGCGAAGGCCCAGCACGAACCACAGGTCCAGACCGATGTTCAGGGCGGCGGAGACCCCCAGAAATACCAGCGGCACCACCGAGTTGCCCACCGACCGGAGGAAGGAGGCAAAGTAATTGTAGAGGAAGGTGGCCCCGATGCCCCAGAAGATGACCGCCAGATACTCCCGCATCAGGGGCCAGACCTCCTCCGGCACCCGGAGGAAGACCTTGATGCCGTCCAGGCAGAGAAAGGCGATGACGTTGAGCAGGATCGTCAGCGCGGCGATGAGGACGAAGGAGGCGGAGACGCTCTCCCCCAAAGCCTTGTCGTCCCTCTGCCCGAACCGGATGGAGAATACCGCCCCCGAGCCCATGCAAAGCCCCAGCAGGATGGAGGTGAGGAAGGTCATGAGGGTAAAGGAGGACCCTACCGCGGCCAGGGCGTTGGGGCCCAGAAACTTGCCCACGATGAGAGTGTCGGCGATATTATAGCATTGTTGCAGGAGGTTACCCAAAATCATGGGCAGAGCAAAGCGAAGCATGGAGCCCATCACTGGGCCTTGGGTCAGGTCTTGGTTCATGGAAGCATAACCTCGTGTTAAAAAAGATGAAAATATTGTAATGCATTTGGAGGAAAGTGTCAAATGCCAGATAAAGTACGATTTATGGGACTTTGCTTGTGATAGACTGTTCTCATAGAGGAAGAAAGATTCACTGGAAGACCAGCAATCACAAGGAGGAATAAAAATGAAATTTCCCATTGGCTTTCGTTCCCAGGAAAACCCCGAAAAAATGCCAGAGATAAAAAGAGCGGAGGGGCAGAGGGGGGAGGTATCCCCCTCCATGGTCCTGGTGCGGCTTCCCGGCTGTCACATCCCCCTGTCCTACTACAATGACCGCTTCGAGCTGCGGGAAGGGGACATTGTTTTCGTGGAGGGGAAGTATGAGGGCGTTCCCGGTAAGGTGGAGAAGGTGACGGATAAATTCCATGTGGACCTGGAGGAGTACAAGCGGGTCCTGGGGGTGGCTGACACCAGGGTGCGGGGCTCCTTCCGGCAGGCCGGGAGTCATTTCATCACCTTTGCTCCGGAGGACCTACCCTACCACCAGGCCCTGAGCTGGCACAAGGCGGCGGAGGAGGAACACCATTACATCCAGTACGAGGAGAAGGGGTTCGCTCTGGATACCGCGGCGGAATGGCCCTTCAAGGGGGAGGTCCTCCGCCGGGGCGGGGACTACTACGGACAGAACAAGGTGGTCTACCTCTGCCTGGAGGGAGAGGAGGGGAAGGCCATCGTCCAGGGCGGCGAGGCCTACGAGGTCTTTTTCCGTTATGAGGATGGGCAGATCAGCGATCTGGTCTGTGACTGCCCCTGCGGCTTTCCCTGTAAACACGAGGCGGCGGCGCTTATGCAGTTGAAGGAGACCTTGGAGATCGTGGAAAAGCAATATCAAAAGGAGTATGAGAGCAGTGGCTATTTCGCCGTGGTGAGCAAGTCGGCGTTTTTTACCTTTGCGGTGGA
>CANPNN010000172.1 GCA_947575475.1 uncultured Pseudoflavonifractor sp. | reverse complement strand
ATGAAACGAACGATCATACCCTGTCAGGTGCGCTGTGAACAGGTGCTGGGGGCGGCAGGGCCAACGCCGGCATCCAGGGCCGGGAGATCTGGATCGAGCGGTATAACCCCAACCCGGTGACCTACCTTCTGGGCCATGAGCTGACCCACCGGCTCCAGGAGACGGCGCCGGAGGCTTACGCCCGGTTCCGGGAGGCGGTGCGCTCCGAGGCGGAGAAGGAGGCCCGGGGACTCTATGAGCTCTACCGGGGCGAGGGGATCGAGATGGACTACGCCGGAGCGCTGGACGAGGCCACGGCCAACTGCGCGGGACGGCTGCTTCAGGACGGAAGGGTGCTGGATGAGTTCATCCACAAGCACCGGACAGACCGGAGCATGCTGGAGAAGCTGCTGAAGGCCATCCGGGGACTGATCTCCAAGCTGACGGGGGAGGAGAAGCGAAAGGCCCAGACAGCGGAGGGCAAGCTGCTGGCAGCCCTGGAGGAAGGCAGACGGCAGGCGAAAACGGCAGAAGGGCAGGGGAGCGCTGTCCTGGAGAGCGGTGAGGCACGGTATTCTATCAACGAAGCTTTTAGAGAAGAGGTTGCAGCTTGGGACTGGGCAGGACGGCCCGAGGGGGAATGGTTCACTTTAGGGAGTACCGGACCAGTCATGCAAGGTCTGGGTGCGATTGAAAGTGATATTTTCATGGAGGGAGATAAAATTGGAAAGATCCTTCATGACCACCCGGAAATGACCATCCGTGAGATACAGAGAATTCCAGAAATCTTGGAGGATCCTGTACTGGTTATGAAAAGCCAGGGGGGTAATCGCTTGGTTATGTTTGGATCCTTGAAAGCCCGAGATGGGAGACTTGTAATGTGTGTATTAGATTTGCGCCCAATGGAAAAAGGATTTCTTTTGAATGATATGCAGAAGGTGAACAGTGCATATACGAAGGATTCCAATCCTGTGGGGTTCATTCAAAAGAGCGACATTCTGCATGCAGATAAAAAAAGAACCATCCCGCTTCTTCGTGGCATGGGTCTCACGAACCCCATGTCCCTTCTGCGTGATGGCTCTGTGGGTAGTATATCTTACAGTGGGCAGAATGTCAACATTGAGGGTGTGCCATTTTCTGAGGTGGTGAAACTGGGGAGTATGACATAGAGCACAAGGGGACGGTTCTGCGATATAACCCCAACCCGGTGACCTACCTTCTGGGCCATGAGCTGACCCACCGGCTCCAGGAGACGGCGCCGGAGGCTTACGCCCGGTTCCGGGAGGCGGTGCGCTCCGAGGCGGAGAAGGAGGCCCGGGGACTCTATGAGCTCTACCGGGGCGAGGGGATCGGGATGGACTACGCCGGAGTGCTGGACGAGGCCACGGCCAACTGCGCGGGACGGCTGCTTCAGGACGGAAGGGTGCTGGATGAGTTCATCGAGAGGCACCGGACAGACCGGAGCATGCTGGAGAAGCTGCTGGAGGCCATCCGGGAGGCTATGGAGAGAAGCGCGCAAAAAGAACCTGCCTCCACAAAGGAGACGGAAGATATCCACTGCTCCTTGAAAGCGTTTGCGGATGGACGGCAGTTTGTGGAGGTGGACACAGATCAAGCCCAGTTTGATGGTTTCATGAAATCATTAATATTGAGCCTGTGGCAAAAGGGCTCCTGTTAAAGGACATCACAGATATAAGAAACATCACACAGGAGACTCGTGACTCTTACGGGGAAAATCCCCAGGTCAGATTCCTGTGTGATGCCTCTATGGACAGTATACGCTCAAACATACAAAAAGGCAACAGAGAAGTTTCGACAGAGTCCAAAGCAAAACCCACACGCGGACCCTTCGCCACCGAGAAAGGGACTGAAGCGAGGCTGGTGTGGGATCAGTATGTGGGCAAGCGCCTCCACCCGGAGACGGCGGACCGGATCAACGCGTATTGCGTTTCTCTCTTGTTATCTATATTGTAAAATAGTGAAATATGGTATAATCATTTTATATCCAGGAAAGAAGGAAGCGTAGATAAAGGAATTGGATCATGTGCGGCTGATCAGAAATTTTGAGGATCTGCCATCTGGGACAGAAGGAACCATCGTTTTCGTATATGATGGATCCAATTTTGAGATTGAATTTTTTGACAATAATGGTGATACGATCGGCATTTACACGATTGAGAAAAAATATCTTGAAAGAGTATAAGACAGGGGGACGGTTCTTTTACGCAGAAATCATAGCGTGAAAGAACCATCCCCCTGTCTCAGGAGCCGTCGTTATAAAACGGCGGCTCCCCTTTGTTGTATCAATGGGAATTTTCCGTTGCGCCGGTATGCAGCATGAGGTGGCAGGACGGTCCTCCCGGACCGGCGGAGCGGCAAGCTCTTACTTCCTCTCCGCCCGCTCAAAGGCGTCCTTTACCGGACTGTTGGGCAGGCGCATATTGGTCTTTTTCAAAATGGCCGCGATCTCCCCCTGGGCCTGCTCCACCTCGGCCCGCAGGTCCTGGGCCGAAAGGCGCAGGGCCCCGTGGCCCAGGATGATGAACTGGACCGGGCCATCGGAGGTGGCCACACAGACCCGGTTGTTCCCCTCCTTCTGAAGCCGGTAGCTGGCCTTTTCAATGTAGCTGTCCGCCGTCTCGGCCTCCTTTGTGTAAACGACGTGGATGTTGTGATATTTGCTCACCGAGCCCGTCCCCTGAGGGACCTTATAGGCGTCAAAGACCAGGATCACCCGGTTTTTGCGAAAGCCCTGATAGTTGCTCAGAATATCGGCCAAAGTTTTCCGGGCGGCGGACAGATCCTCCTGGGCCAGGGCCTTGAGCTCCTCCCAGGCAAAGATCATATTATAGCCGTCCACCAGCAGATACTCCGGCCCGCCGGGGGCCGGGGGAACGCTCCGGGGCCCCGCCGCCAGCTCGGTCCGCCGGGGCTTTGGGGGCGGCTCAAAGGAACGGGGCTTAACGCTCCCATAGGTCTTTTCAAAAATGGCCTTCAGCTCCTTGTCCTCCTCCAGACTGCCG
>CANPNN010000171.1 GCA_947575475.1 uncultured Pseudoflavonifractor sp. | reverse complement strand
GCTCCCACGTGATGGCCCAGGCCGTGAAGCGGCTGTGGCCCGAGGTGAAGCTGGCTATTGGCCCCTCTATCGACGAGGGCTGGTACTACGATATGGACGCCCCCTTCGCCTTCACCCCGGAGCATCTGGAGCAGATCGAGGCCGAGATGCGCAAGATCTGTAAGGAGAAGCTGAAGCTGGAACGGTTCGAGCTGCCCCGGAGCGAGGCTTTGAAGTTCATGGAGGAGAAGGAGGAAAAGTATAAGGTAGAACTTATCAATGACCTTCCCGAGGACGCCCACATCTCCTTCTACAAGCAGGGGGAGTTCACCGACCTGTGCGCCGGTCCCCATGTGGACTCCACGGGCCGCATCAAGGGCAACGCCCTGAAGCTCACCGCCTGCAACGCCGCCTATTGGCGGGGGGATTCCAACCGGGAGACCCTCCAGCGGATCTACGGCATCGCCTTCCCCAAGAAGGAGGAACTGGACGAGTACCTGGCGAAGATCGAGGAGGCCAAGAAGCGGGACCACCGGCGGCTGGGCAAGGAGCTGGGGCTATTTATGCTCCGGGACGAGGGACCCGGCTTCCCCTTCTTCCTGCCCAAGGGCATGACGCTGAAAAATACCCTCTTGGACTACTGGCGGAAGGTCCACAAGAAGTACGGCTATGTGGAGATCTCCACCCCCATCATGCTCAACCGCCAGCTTTGGGAGCGGTCGGGACACTGGGATCACTATAAGAACAATATGTACACCACCGTTATCGACGAGGTGGACTTCGCCGTGAAGCCCATGAACTGCCCCGGCGGTATGCTGGTCTACGCCAGCGAGCCCCACTCCTATAAGGAGCTGCCTCTGCGGGTGGGGGAGATCGGCCTGGTCCACCGCCATGAGCTGTCCGGCGCCCTTCACGGTCTGTTCCGGGTTCGCTGCTTCAACCAGGACGACGCCCACGTCTTTATGACCCGGGAGCAGATGCAGGACGTGATCCAGGAGACGGTGCGGCTATTTGACGAGGTGTACTCCACCTTCGGTCTGAGCTACACCATCGAGCTGTCCACCATGCCCGAGGACCACATCGGCACCGTGGAGGAGTGGGAGAAGAACCAGGAAATTTTGAAGGCCGCCATCACCGCTATGGGCAAGGACTTTGTTATCAACGAGGGCGACGGCGCCTTCTACGGTCCCAAGCTGGACTTCCATCTGGCCGACTCCCTGGGCCGGACCTGGCAGTGCGGCACCATCCAGCTGGACAGCCAGCTTCCCGAGCGGTTCGAGCTGGAGTATGTGGGGGAGGACGGACAGAAGCACCGCCCCGTCATGATCCACCGGGTGGTGCTGGGCTCCATCGAGCGGTTCATCGGCGTCATCACCGAGCACTTTGCCGGGGCCTTCCCCGCCTGGCTCTCCCCCGTGCAGGTGAAGCTGCTCACCGTCACCGACCGGGCGGACGAGTACGCCAAGGCTACCGCCGCCAAGCTGGACGAGCTGGGCTTCCGCTGTGAGGTGGACGACCGGAACGAAAAGATCGGCAAGAAGATCCGGGAGGCCACCCTCCAGAAGGCCCCCTATATGCTGGTCATGGGGGACCGGGACATCGAAAACGGCACCGTGTCGGTCCGCCACCGCAGCGGCGAGGATCTGGGGGCCATGAGTCTGGACCAGTTTGCCGCCCTGCTGAGGGCGGAAGTGGACTCCATGGAGAT
The DNA here is from genome assembly GCA_947575475.1 of uncultured Pseudoflavonifractor sp. The sequence continues at coordinate 1,403 of CANPNN010000171.1, read as the reverse complement.
CAAATAAAAAGAAAAAACCGCCGGGAATATCTCCCGGCGGTTTTTTTATGAAAAAAGGGGGAAAACTGGAGCGGAACGAGGGGGAAGAAAGGGAGGCGCGCTCCATGAAAAATGAAAAAGCCATGTACGCTTTGACTTATGGCCTGTTTATCCTTACTGCCCGGCAGGGAGAGAGGGACAATGGCTGCATCGTCAACACGGTGGGGCAGGTCACCATTGCTCCCAACCGGATAACAGTGGCGGTGGACAAGGCGAATCTGACCCATGACATGATCGCGGAAACAGGAGAATTTACCGTCTCGGTGTTGTCAGAGAAGGCGAAATTTGACCTGTTCCGGCGTTTTGGCTTCCAGTCGGGCCGGGATGTGGACAAATTTGCCGGGTTCGGCGGGGCCGAGCGGGGGGAGAACGGGATCCTGTACGTCACCGAGGGGGCAAACGCCTGGATGAGCGGCAAGGTGGTCTCCTCCGTTGATCTGGGTACCCACACCCTGTTTTTGGCGGATGTGTTGGACGCGGATGTGCTTTCAGAGATCCCAAGCGTCACCTACGCATATTATCAGGCCCATATCAAGCCCAAGCCGCAGGCCCCGGCCCGGCAGTCCGGCGACAAAAAGAGGTGGGTATGCAGGGTGTGCGGGTATATTTATGAGGGAGATACCTTGCCGGAGGACTTTATCTGTCCCATCTGCAAGCACCCGGCCTCTGATTTTGAACAGATGGAGTAATCAAAACGCCGCCGAAATCTCGGCGGCGTTTGCTTTATTTGTGGTCGGAGGACGTCTCTTTCTCCTCCTCCAAAACCACCACCTTGATCTCCAGCACCCGGCGGTGGTCCACCTTGGTCACCGTCACATCCAGACCGTCGGACTGGAAGCGGTCTCCCTCCTCGGGGATGCGGCCCACCTGCTCCATGACCCAGCCGGAGACGGTGTTGGCTTCGCACTCCCCGGTGAGGGCAAAGAGGTCATAGAGATCGCTGAGGGCGGCGTGGCAGGCGATGAGGTAGCTGCCGTCGGGCTGCTTTTTGAACTCCTCAATGACCTCGTCGTGTTCGTCCCAGATTTCGCCTACCAGTTCTTCCACGATATCCTCCAAGGTACAAAGCCCCTCAGTGCCGCCGTACTCGTCCACCACCACGACCATATGGGCCTTTTTCCGCTGTAAAATACGGAGAAGGTCGGATATCTTGGTGTTGCCGGTGGTATAGAGGATGGGGGTGATGAGGGCGGCGGGGTCTGTCTGGCCCCGGTAGCGGGCGATATGGAAATCCTTTTCGTGGATGACCCCCAGGATATCGTCCATGTCCTCATGGTAGACGGGAAGGCGGGAGTAGCCGCTCTCGGTGAAGGCGGCGGCGATCTCCTCCATGGTGGCGGTGTCCTCCACGGCGGTGATGTCCA
>CANPNN010000170.1 GCA_947575475.1 uncultured Pseudoflavonifractor sp. | reverse complement strand
GGAAGGCGGGCATCCGCTGTATCACCCTGGATCCCGACGACGAGCTCATCGCCGTCCGGGAGACCGACGGGGAGCAGGCCATCCTTCTGGCCACCCACGAGGGCATGAGCATCTGCTTTAAGGAGAGCGACGTACGGTGCATGGGCCGGGACGCCTGCGGCGTTATGGGCATCCGCCTGCGCCAGGGGGACTATGTGGTGGGGGCCGCCCGGGCCAAATACGACCACTACGTCCTCATGGTCACCGAGAACGGCTACGGTAAGCGCACCGAGATGGACGAGTACATCCGGGGCGACGGCCCCCAGAAGCGGGGCGGCTATGGCCTGAAGGGCTACAACTGCACCGACAAGACCGGAGCCCTGGTGGGGCTGAAGGTGGTCAGCGACAACGACGATGTGCTGGTGATCAATGACGCCGGCGTTATCATCCGCATGGCCTGTCGGGAGATCAGCTGCTATAGCCGGGGGGCCCAGGGCGTAAAGCTGATGAACCTGGACGAGGGGGTCAAGGTCATCTCCATCGCCCGCACCGACCACGAGGAGCCGGAGGAGGAGACCATCCCGGAGGCCGAGGTCCCGGAGGAGAGCTGATATGGGGAACCTGATGCTTTCCCTGCTGGGGAACCTCTCAGGAAAGGCCTACAACCTGTTTCTTCTGGTGATCGCCATTGGTTTTTTCGGGGTCTATGTCCCCCTAAATGAGCGAAAAAAGCGCCAGGGGACCGCCCAAAGTACGCAAAAATCAGCCCAAAAGGAGAAAAAGGAGCCCGCCCCCCTGAGCCGCCCCGCAGCCCTGGGGGTGCTGGTGGTCTGTCTTCCCCTGGCCGTTGTGGGGCTGACGGTCCTTATCGCCAGCGCCGTGATGGCGGACCCCCCGCTGATCGCCCTGGGGGCGGTCCTGTCCGGGGCGGCCCTGGTTGGGCTCGAGAAGGCCGGCCGCGATCTCCGCGCCGCCCCCCGGCCCTCCAAACCCCAGTCCTCGCCCCGGCCCAGCCGTGACCCTGTGGACCGGGACCGGCTGGAGCAGCTGGAGACCCTGCGGGACGCGGGGGTCCTTACCGAAGAGGAGTACCGGGAAAGGCGAACCGAGCTTTGGGAGGAGAAGAGATGAAGAAAAACATTCGCTTTGTGCCCAGCCCTGTGATGAAAGGCTTTGGCCGGATATTTTCCGGGATCTTTGCCCTGGTAGGAATATCCTTTGTGGTCATCGGCGTGACGGAGGTCATCCCCTCGGGGGCGGGACTTTTCGGGGTGGTATGGACCCTGATGGCCTGCTTTTTTGCGGGGGTGGGGATCTACGGGGTAGTGAGCAAGGAAGGCCTTTACGGTATGCGCCGGGGCTTTGGCATTGAGATCAGCGATGATGACGGCGGTGAGAGCTCCGAGGACCGCCTGAAGAAGCTCCAGTATCTCTATGACCAGCGGCTCATTACCACCGAGGAGTATGAGCAGAAGCGGAAGGAGATCTTGGGCCAGCTATGAAGATTCCCAAATGGACGGTCCCGCCTCCAAACTGGAAGCCTCCGCCGGCGGAGCCCTGGTGGCTGCGGCGGGGCCGGCGGTTTTTCTGGCTGCTGGCGGCGGCGGGAGTTATGTGCTTTCTCGGCAGCTTCTGCGGACTGGCGGAAAACGGCTGGAAAGAGGCCCTTGTCATGATGGTCCTGGGAGCGGGCCTGCTGACCGGAGCCGGAGGGACCTTGGCCCTCAGCTATGAAAAGGTGCCCCAAGAAAGTATCTTTTCGGTCAAGGTCTTGGTGCGCCTTGGCTTTATGGCCGTGGGCCCGGCGGCGCTGGGAGAGGCGCTGTTTCTGGAGCCGGTGGACGGGGGAACAGACATGGGACCGTTTGCCCTCCGGTGGGCAGGGCTTTGCCTACTGACAGCGGCCCCCTTTGGGATATCGCTGGCAAAGCTGGTCCTGCAGCGAAAAATAAGGGAAAAAAGAGGAAAACAACCATGAAAACGGTGACCATTTATACCGACGGAGCCTGCTCTGGAAACCCCGGCCCCGGGGGCTGGGGGGCTATCCTTCAATACGGAAAATTTAAGCGGGAATTTTCCGGCGGAGAGGCCCAGACCACCAACAACCGTATGGAGCTTACCGGGGTCATCACCGCCCTGGAATCCCTGAAGGAGCCGTGCATCGTAGAACTCTACTCCGACTCCAAATACGTCATCGACGCCCTGGACAAGGGCTGGGCCAAAGGCTGGAAGGCCAAGGGCTGGGTGAAGCCGGACAAAAAGCCCGCATTGAACCCCGACCTCTGGGAGCGGCTTTTGGCGCTGTGCGAGACCCACACTGTCCACCTCCACTGGGTCAAGGGCCACGCCGACAACGAGTTCAACAACCGCTGCGATGAGCTGGCGGTGGCGGAGAGCCAGAAATTCCATCAGGAGGGGCCGTCCGCCGAAGAGGAAGCGCCGGAGGAGTTCCCTGAGCTGGTCCGGATCACCGACCGCATCTACTGCTTTCCCGGGGAGGATTTTACCGGCCGGGACCGCCCCTTCCTCTACTACGTCCGGGGGGACAAGCTCCGTCTGGCGGTGGATGCGGGGAACTCCCCTGCCCACGTGAGGGCCTTCTACGCCGCCCTGAAGGCGGCGGGCCACCCCACCCCGGACCTTACCATTCTGACCCATTGGCACTGGGACCACACCTTCGGCCTCCGGGCGGTGAAGGGCCTCACCCTGGCCACCCAGGCCACCAACGAGGTCCTGCGGAAGGTTCAGACCTGGGCCTGGGATCCGGCCTCCATGGAGGAGCGCCTCGCTTCCGGAGAGGACATTCAGGCCTGCGCCGACTGTATCCGCCGGGAGTACAACGACCCGGAGAAGATCCGGGTGGTGACGGCGGACATGGAGATCAATGGCCCGGTGACCCTCGACCTGGGAGGCGTGACCTGTAAGGTCATCCCCCAGGACTCCCCCCACTCCCGGGACGGCCTCTTCCTCTATTTTCCCGAGGAGAAGGCTCTGGCCGTGGGGGACGGGGAGAGCGGCGACTACTACGAGCTGGACGGGCAATATGACACCCGGAGGCTGGAGGCTTTCCTCTCCTTCCTGGATACCCTGGACTATGACCTGGCCCTTCCCGGCCACCAGATGCCCTGGAGCAGAGCCGACCAGCTTGCGGAGCTGCGGACGCATCTGG
>CANPNN010000169.1 GCA_947575475.1 uncultured Pseudoflavonifractor sp. | reverse complement strand
TTTTCATGGCGGGCACATATTTTTCCAGGCACAGCAGCAGGAAATAGAAGATCCCCCACAGCACAAAGGTCCAGTTGGCTCCGTGCCACAGCCCGGTGAGGAGCCACACCACAAAGAGGTTGCGGACATGCTTGACAGGGCTGACCCGGTTGCCTCCCAGGGGAATATACACATAGTCCCGGAACCAGGTGCTCAGGGAGATGTGCCACCGCCGCCAGAATTCAGTGATGCTCTTGGCGGTGTAGGGGTGGTCAAAGTTTTCCAGAAAGCGGAAGCCAAACATCTGCCCCAGACCGATGGCCATGTCGGAGTATCCGGAGAAATCATAGTAGAGCTGAAAGCTGTAGCACAGCGACCCCAGCCAGGCCATGGGGGTGGAGAGGACGGCGGGGTCACAGGCAAACACCCGGTCGGCCACCACCGCCATCTGGTTTGCCAGAAGGACTTTTTTGGCAAGACCGATCAAAAACCGGGGACACCCGGCGGAAAAATCCGCCCAGGACTCCACGCGGTGGTCGATCTGGTGGGATACGTCGGAATACTTTACAATGGGGCCCGCAATGAGTTGGGGGAAGAAGGAGATATAGAGGCCCAGGGTAAGGGGGGAGCGCTGGACCTCCGCTCTGCCCATGGCCACATCCAACACGTAGCTCAGAGCTTGAAAGGTAAAAAAGGAGATACCGATGGGCAGCTCAATGATGGGGACCGTCAGTCCCAGACCCAGACCGTTCAGGGACTCTACCGTGAAGGCAAGGTATTTAAAGATAAAAAGAAGCCCCAGATTGCATCCTGCCGCGGCTGCGACAGGGACCGTCAGCTTTTTCTTCCGAAATTTTTGCCGGTAGACCCATCGGCCGAAGCCGTAGTTCATACCGATGGAGAGGAGCATTATGGGGAGGAAGCGGGGCTCTCCCCAGGCGTAAAAGAAGAGGGAGCAGGTCAGGAGGAACAGGTTCTGAGCCCGCCGCATCCCCCGCAGGAAGATGTAGTAGCCGACCAGCACAAAGGGCAAAAAGTGAAACAGGAATGTGGCGCTGGAAAACAGCATCTTGGGCGATTCCTCCTTTCTTAAAAAATGATGCGGCCGGTCAGACCGCAAAGGCGGCTGACCGCTTCGGGCTGGCCCCGCTCTATGTCAGCCAGCGGCCGATAAACGGCAGCCAGTGGATGAGCCAGGCCACGGCGAGGGAGCACAGAAACACCAGCATGGACAACAGGGGGATGGAGGCCACTGGGGCAAAGGACAACACCGTGATGCCCAACAGATTCAGCGCGGTGAGGAACAGGTCGTGGACCAGATAGATCCCAAAGGTCACTTGGGCTACCCCGCTCAGCCGCTGGCGGCGGGAGCGCTCCTCGCTGACGCCCAGGACATAGCGGAACAGTACCACCACAGCCACCGAGAAGCAGACCACGTTGGGAGAAAAGAAGCTGAAAAGAGTCTCTACCAGCGTTCCCGCCGAATGGGACAGCACACTGGTGCCCCAGACGGTGATGGTGGCGCCAATGACGCCGAGGACGTAGATCAAGGCCTCCGCCAGGCGGCTGAGGGTGTATTCCCGCAGGTACCATCCCGCCACATAATACCCCACATAGCCCATGACCAGTTGGATATCCAGCCGTTCATACCACAGCTTTAGTATGGGCATAAATTCCCCCCTGGGCCAAAGCTTGAAGGCGGTGGGGATCACGGAGGCGAAGAGAAAGGCGATGAGAAAAAACCAGTGAAAGTCTCCCCGGCTGGCTCCCCGGCAAAAGGCCCGGAGGATGGGGGTCACCAGATAGAGTCCAAGGATCATGTAAAGAAACCAAAGGTGATACCGGGTATCCCCCCAAAGGGCGTTCAGAATGGCCCGCCACAGGCCCGTCCAGGTAAACCGTCCCCCGGCGGTGCAGTAGCCCGCGATGGTGTACACTCCGCCCCAAAACATCAGACAGACCATGATCCGCAGACAGTTATGAAACAGCAGCTTGGTGAGGGAAAGACCCTTTTTAACGTCCAGCATGAACATGCCGGAGAGCATGACGAACACGGGTACACACCAGCGCGCCAAGCCGTTATAGAGATTGAAGACCTGCCAATTCTGAGATCCTACCGCCACAGCGGAGATCTGCCGACTGGCCAGATGACATACGATCACGGCGAGGGAGGCAAATACCCGCAGCAGATCGGCGTAGGCCAGCCGCCCATTGATTTTTTCCGCCATATCCTTACCCCCTCTGGGGAGATTTCGACAAATCAAGCCATTTTACCATAAAAATGGGAGAGAGGCAACATGGCATTTACTGGATCGCCCCAAAAAGATGTTCTCCCCGGACCTCTGTGATGGCAACCGTTTTCTCTACATTATGTAAACTATTGGCCGAGACCGTGCGGACCTCCACGTAATTGGGGGCGTGGCCCCGCCACAGGCCCTCCTTCTCCTCCTCAAAGAGAACGGGAAGAGCCTGTCCGATCCAGCTTTGAAGGTAGAGGGTCCGCAGCTTCTCTGCGGCCTCCCCGGCCCGGCGGGCCCGGTCCTCCTTCACGGCGTTGGAGATCTGGCCGGGCATTTTGTCCGCCGGGGTCCCCGGACGGCGGGAATAGGGGAAGATGTGCATGGCGGTAAAGGCACATTTTTTGAGAAATCCCAGGGTTTGAGCAAATTCATCCTCCGTCTCGCCGGGGAAGCCAACGATGAGGTCGGTGGTGATCCCTGGGTTAACATAATGTTTGCGCAGCAGCTCCACGCTCTCATAATACCGGGTGGTATCGTACTTCCGGTTCATCCGCTTCAGAGTGGCGTCACAGCCTGACTGCAGAGAGAGATGGAAATGGGGACACAAATTATGTAAACCGGATGTCCGGCGGCAGAAATCCTCCGTGACGGTCCGGGGCTCAAGACTTCCCAGCCGTATCCGGCAACTGGGGGCGGCGGCGCAGACGGCCTCCACCAGATCGGTAAGGGTAAGTCCGCACTGTAGATCCTGGCCCCAGGAGGAGATTTCAATCCCTGTGAGAACGATCTCCCTGTATCCTTTTTCCGCCAAAGCCTTAGCCTCTGCCACCGCCTTTTCCAAGGGCAGGGACCGCACCGGCCCCCGGGCGTAGGGGATGATACAGTAGGAGCAGAAGTTGACGCAGCCGTCCTCCACCTTCAGCATGGCCCGGGTCCG
>CANPNN010000168.1 GCA_947575475.1 uncultured Pseudoflavonifractor sp. | reverse complement strand
GAGAACCGCCAGCCGTCGGCGGTGAAGTGCAAAAGCTGCTTTCAGATGCTCCGGGATAAAAAGCCCGTACACCATGCCCCGGAAGTCCTCCCAGCGGGCAAGCGCCCCGGCGAGGGCGGTGAGACGGGAAGAAAGCCTCATATCAAGGCTCTTCGCAATACCGGTCGATGGCGGCCTGCAACTCCGACAGAACGGTCTCCACCGTTTTTTCCGGGATCTGGGCTCCGGCCACGGCGGCGTTGCCGCCGCCCCCCAGAGCTTCGGTGATGACCTGGACGTTCACATCCCCCGAACTTCGGGCCGACAGGATCACCCGGCCGGAGTCGTCGGGGAAGAGGACGAAGGACGCGTTGACGCCCGAGACGGTCAGCAGCTCGTCAGCGGCCTGGGCCGCGGTGACCCGGTCCACCGGATGGCCCAGGGCGGAGATGGTCACGCCCTGCCGGTACATCCGGGCCTCCTTCATGATCTCGTACCGGGTGATGGTCATTTTCAGATCGGATTTGAAGAACCGGCGGACCTCGGTGGTGTCCGCCCCCGCCCGGCGGAGGAAGGCCGCCGCGTCAAAGGTGCGGGAGCCGGTGCGGACAGTGAAGTTCTTGCTGTCCAGCACGATGCCCGCCATCAGGGCCTCGGCCTCCCGGCGCAGCAGGTCCTTGGGCTCCAGCACGTACTGGAGAAGCTCGGTGGTCAGCTCCGAGGCGGAGGAGGCATAGGGCTCGTGAAAGTTCAGCGCCGCCCCCTCGATGTAGCTGGCGGCCCGGCGGTGGTGGTCGATGACCGCCACCTTGTTCGCCGCCTCCAAAAGGTCAGGGGACAGGACCTGCTCGGGCCGGTTGGTGTCCACCACAATGAGCAGGGAACTGACGTCGGCGGCCACCAGGGCGTCGGTGGGGGAGAGGAACACCCCCTCATACTCCGGCAGGGCCGCCAGCTCTCCCACCAGCTGCTCGGCGGGGTTGGCGTTAGGGTCCCGAAGGATGTGGGCGGGGACGCCTCGCTTCCGGGCCATGGCCACGATACCGGCCGCAGGCCCCACGCAGTCCATGTCGGGGAAGGCGTGACCCATGACGAACACCTGGGAGGCGTCCCCGATCAGTTCATAGAGGGCGCTTGCCATCACCCGGCTTTTGACCTTGGTGTGCTTTTCCGTCTCGCTGTGGCGGCGGCCGCCGTAGAACTCGAAGTTGAAACGGTTTTTCACCACCGCCTGGTCGCCCCCGCGGGAGAGGGCCATCTCCAGGGCCAGGGAGGCGTATTGAAACAGTTCCTCGGGGGAGTCCGCATCCCGGCCCGTGCCGATGGAGAGGGTGACGGGCAGACCGCTGGGGTTCACCACCCCCCGGATCTGGTCCAGCACGTCGAATTTCTGCTCCAGAAAGGCCGCCAGATGCTTTTCCTCAAAGAGGAACAGATACCGGTCCCGGTCATACCGGCAGAAAAGGCCGTGGGTGGGGGAGGTCCACTCGTCTAAGATCCGGTTGATGTCGGAGAGCATGGCGCTTTTTACGTTGTCGCTCATGCCCCGGAAGACCTCGTCATAGTTGTCCAGATTCAGCAGCGCCACCACCGGGCGGGAGGCATAGTACTGGTCCCGCAGAACAGAGAGGTCGGTGACGTCCACCCAGTAGGTGGTGGCAAGGAAGTTCCGCCCCCCTTTGTCCCCGGTGCGGACCAGATGGCCGAAGACCCAGAACCGCCTGCCCCCCAGATGGACCTCGGTGGGACACTGGGTCTTGCCCTCCATGAGCCAGCGGGGGTCAAAGCCGGGGGCCGCCTCCGTGACTCTCCGGTCGAAGAGGTGATCCCGCTCCCCCGTGATCTGGAGAAACCTGTCATTGGACCAGATGACCTCCTCGGTCTCGGGTTGAAAGATGACCATGGGCAGGGGGGCGTTTACCATGGTATCCTTGGCGGCCACGTCCATATTGGTGCTGATGTTGTCGATGTAATTGAGGATCTCCCGCCTGCGGACTTCATTGCCGCGGCGGAAATAGAGCAGCAGGATAAGGACGATGATCCCCTCCACACAGGCCAGCGCATACCGCCCCGCCAGAGCGGTGGCGGCGGCAAAGGCGGCCAGAAAGAGGAAATAGAGCCGAAAGCTTGGCTCCAGCAGGTGGGCAAGGCCCTTTTTACGCAACGCAGGCCCCTCCTTTCCCAAGTCGGAAGCTGAAAGGGATATAGATAAAAGCATGATAGCATAAAACGGGGAAAAAAACAAGAGGGCACTCCTTCCGTAAACCTGCTCCGCTCCGCTTTTTCCGGCCTTGCCGGTCGGACAAGGCTGGAAACCATGTCCGGTCCAAGACTGCTTCCGCTGCAAAAGAGGGCCACGCCGTACACCCGGTACGGCGTGGCCCAATGCTTTTGTTCTTACCTTTTTTCGTCCTTTGTCTGGTCCGTAAAGATCTCCTTGGCGCTGGCGGCCAGCCCTGCCAGCCCCTGGATCTCCGAGGGGATGATGAGCTTGGTGGCCTTGCCGTCGGCGGCCTTGGCGAAGGCCTCCAGGGCCTTCAGCTTCACCACCTGGTCGGTGGGAGCCGCCTCGTTGAGGAGCTTCAGGGCCTCGGCAGTGGCCTGCTGGACCTTCAGGATGGCTTCGGCCTCGCCCTCGGCCCGCTTGATGGCGGCCTCCTTGGCGGCCTCGGCCTTCAGGATGAGGGACTGCTTCTCGCCCTCGGCCACCAGGATCTGACTCTGCTTTTGGCCCTCGGCCTGGAGGATGGCCTCCCGGCGCTCCCGCTCGGCCCGCATCTGCTTTTCCATGGACTCCTGAATGTCCCGGGGAGGCATGATGTTTTTCAACTCCACCCGGTTGACCTTGATGCCCCAGGGGTCGGTGGCCTCGTCCAGCAGGGAGCGCATCTTGGAATTGATGATGTCCCGGCTGGTCAGGGTCTGATCCAGCTCCAGCTCGCCGATGATATTCCGCAGGGTGGTGGCCGTCAGGTTTTCAATGGCGGACATGGGGTGCTCCACGCCGTAGGTGTAAAGCTTGGGGTCGGTAATGGTAAAGTAGATCACCGTATCGATCTGCATGGTCACGTTGTCCTTGGTGATGACGGGCTGGGGGGCAAAGTCCACCACCTGCTCTTTCAGGGACACCACCTTCACGATCCGGTCAAAGAAGGGCATCTTAAAGTGAGGCCCTTGGGTCCAGATGGTGTGGAAGGAACCCAGCCGGGTGATCACATAGGCCTTGGACTGCTGCACGA
>CANPNN010000167.1 GCA_947575475.1 uncultured Pseudoflavonifractor sp. | reverse complement strand
TCCAGCGGCACCACTTTTGTGGCGACCGCCTCCCGGAAGGCGGCGTCGTGCTCCACAAAAAGCATGGTGGGAGAAAACTCCCGTATCAGCTGCTCGATCTGCATCCGGGAGTAGACGTCGATAAAGTTCAGCGGCTCGTCCCACAGGTAGAGGTGGGCATTCTCACACAGGCTCTTAGCGAGGAGCACCTTCTTTTTCTGGCCTTCGGAAAGATCCTCCATATCCTTCTCAAACTGCACCCGCTCAAAATCCATTTTCCGCAGGATGGTCTTGAAAAGGCTCTCCTCGATCCCCGCCTCCCGGGCCAGCCGGGTCAAGGACCCCTTCAAGTGGGAGGTATCCTGGGGCACATAGGAAATGACCAGTCCGGAGCCGACCTTCACCGTCCCCGTATGCCCCACATCCTGCCCCAGCAGCACCTTCAGAAGGCTGCTCTTGCCGCTGCCGTTGGCCCCGTCCAAGGCTACCCGGTCCCCCCGGTTTATCTGGAAAGAGACTGGCCGGCAGACCGGCCGCCCACCGTAGAGCACCTCCACACGCTCACAGGACGCCAGTGTCTCGGAGTGGTAGTCCAGGGGCGCCAGCTTCAGAGCCTGGGCCGTCTCCCGGTCCTTCAAAAGCCCCTCCTTCTCCTCCAGAGCCTTCTCCTGCCGGGCCTCGATGGTCTTGGAGCGCTTCATCATCTTGGCCGACTTATGCCCGATATACCCCTTGTCAAAGGCCCCTTCTTTAGAGGCCTCCACCCGGTCCGACCACCCCTCCGTCCGCTTCGCCGCCTGCCTCAGCCGCTTCACATCCTTCTGGAGCCGCAGGCTCTGGGCCTCCTCAAAATCCTGCTGCCGCTGAAAATTCTCCATCCAGGAGGAAAAATTGCCGCTTTGGACCTCAATACTGGTCCGGTTCAGGGACAGGATATGGTCCACACAGCCATCCAGAAAACGGCGGTCATGGGAGACCAGGATAAAGCCCTTCTTTCCCCGAAGATACTTGGCCAGCAACTCCCGGCCCCGTAGGTCCAGATGGTTGGTGGGTTCGTCGATGAGAAGGAAATTTCCCTCTCGGAGAAACAAGGCCGCCAGCAGGGTCCGGGTCTGCTCCCCGTTGGAGAGGGTGGCAAAGGGCCGCCCTAAAACCTCCTCCTCCAGCTCCAGCCGGGACAACTCCCGCAGCAGTTCCCACTCCTGGGCTTGGGGGCAGACCTCCCCCAATATCTCCCCGGTGGGGCGGGACCTGTCAGAGACCGGGTAGGGGAAATAGTCGAAGGCTGCGGGGGCGGTGATCCTGCCGCTATACTCATATTTCCCCATCAAAAGACGTAAAAAGGTGGTCTTCCCCCTGCCGTTTCGCCCCACAAAGCCCAACTTCCAGTCGGTATCGATCTGAAAGCTCACATCCTCAAACACATTATCGTAGTGGCCCGGATAGGAGAAGGTGAGGTTTTCCACTTTTATCATAGACATGCCGTATCCCTCCTTGGCAAAAAACAAGCGCCCCGGAATAAACTTCCGCGGCGCACAGCAACATACGGCACCCAGTCCCAGCAGGACGGAATCCCTCTATGATGAAGGGCGAACAGCGGCAAGTTTTCCTGTAAAGGGCGCAAAAATCCTGTACGGACAGTGTTTTCGCTTCCCATTTTTACAGGCTTACTTGCGCATCTTCCCGCCCCTTTCCTTTTTTGTGATTTTAGTGTATCATAGGAAGGTAGAAAAGACAAGGCAAAATTTCAGTTGATTGGAGCGGTTTCCATGAAGCAGACCCGTCCCTACCCCATCGTCACCATCACAAAGAAAGGCCAACGCTCCATTGAGGCCGGTCACCCCTGGGTCTACGCCGGAGAGGTCTTGTCCTGCCCGGAAAGCGCGGAAAACGGCGCCATCGTGGACGTCTGCTCGGAAAAGGGAACCTGGCTGGGGGCGGGGCTTTTGAGCCGCGCCTCCCTCATCCGGGTGCGGCTGCTCTCCCGCAACGCCAACGACAATTTTGACGAGGGCTTCTGGCTGCGGCGGTTTCAGTACGCTTGGGCTTACCGGAAAACGGTGCTGGCGCCACCGGACCTTACCGCCTGCCGGGTGGTATTCGGCGAGTCGGACGGCCTTCCCGGCCTGACGGTGGACCGCTTTGGAGATATTTTGGTGACCCAGACCCTGTCCTTTGGGCTGGAGCAGCGGAAAGCCCAGCTTTTTCCCCTGCTGGTCCGGGCCCTGCGGGAGGATGGGCAGGACATTCGAGGCGTCTATGAGCGCAACGATGAGTCTCTGCGGGAAAAGGAGGGCCTTTCTCAGGGCAAGGGCTTCTTCTCCCTCCCCGGCGAAGTCCCGCCCGGCGGGACCGCCGTTGAGATCGTGGAAAATGGGGTCAAGTACGCCGTAGATTTTGAAACCGGCCAAAAGACCGGATTTTTCTTGGATCAAAAGTACAACCGCCGGGCGGTGGCCCGGCTCTCCCAAGGCAAGCGGGTGCTGGACTGCTTCACCCACACCGGCTCCTTTGCCCTCAACGCCGCCCTGGGGGGCGCGGAGCGGGTCACGGCAGTGGACGTGTCCCACTCCGCCGTAGAGATGGCTAAAAACAACGCCGTTTTAAATGGTTTGGGCTCAAAAATGGACTTCCTTTGTGCCGATGTATTTGACCTTCTCCCCCGGCTTATAGAGGAAAAGCGGCGGGAGTGGGACTTCATTATCCTGGACCCTCCCGCCTTCACCAAGTCCCGCCGCACAGCGGAGCAGGCAGCCAAGGGCTACAAGGAGATCAACTACCGGGCTATGCGCCTGCTGCCCCGGGGGGGATATTTGGCCACCTGTTCCTGTTCCCACTTTATGGAGGAACACCGCTTCTTAGGGGTCATTGCCGCCGCGGCCCGGGACGCGGGAGTACAGCTCAAGCAGATCGAGGCCCGTCAGCAGGCCCCCGACCACCCCATTCTGTGGGGCGTACCGGAGACCAGTTATCTGAAATTCTATCTTTTTCAGGTCGTGTAAAATTCCGGGCCGGACAAGATCGCCCGGCCCGGAATTTTATTTTTCTGTGACTGGCTTTGCCTTACACTTGGTCGTTTTGGCCTTCCCCTGAAGCTCAGGTACAGGCGGAGCCTCATTTTTGGGGGGCTTGGGGTTTATCTGGGGTCGCTTCATTCCCTGCTTTGCCATAGGTCTCCTCTCCTTTCAAAGATCCTCCAAGTCTGCGGCGGGCAGGTCGTTTTCCACATTGTCCCGGGCAAGGTCAGTGTCCA
>CANPNN010000166.1 GCA_947575475.1 uncultured Pseudoflavonifractor sp. | reverse complement strand
AGTGGAAGTCCTGCCTGGAGCACGGGGAGAAGATCGGCCTGGGCACCCGGGAGTATGAGCTGATCAAGCTGTGAGAAGCTGGACCACGAGCCGGGAGCAGAGGCGGAAGCCGCAGAGGAAGGCGGCGTCGCGGCAGAGGGAGTCCACGGCGTTGTTGGCCTCCTCAAAGTTGAGATAGAGCTCCCGCCCGCCGTCCCCCAGGGCGGTCTCCATCTGTTGGATGGCCTCGTTCAACTGGAGGTTCAGGGGGATGTATTCGTGCCGGGCGTGGGTCAGAGCGTTGAGCTCGTCCCCCAGTTCGGGCCACTCGTAGAGCAGTTGAAGAATGATATTGTCCATACAGGCACCTCCATGTAACTATCATGCATAATATTATACACCGCAATATAGTTGCGTGTCAAGGGGGGAAGATAAAAGAATGGAGAAATTTGGAGAACGTCTCAGAAAACTCCGCGGGGAAAAGGGCTTGACACAGAAGCAGATGGCGGATTTATTTGACTTATCTCTTCGGGCGTATCAAACATATGAATATGGGGAGAACTACCCCATCTTTGTAAAGCTGATCGCCTTGGTCGACTATTTTGACGTGTCCCTGGACTATCTGGTGGGACGCTCCAATATCCGGGAGCGCCGCTGAAAATAAACAAGGAGGAAGAGAAACATGGAACTGAAGGAGATCTTGACCCACTGTGACCACACCCTGCTGAAGCAGGAGAGCACCTGGGAGCAGATCAAGGAGATCTGTGACGACGGCATGAGGTACCACTGCGCCAGCGTGTGCATCCCGCCCTGCTATGTGCGCCGGGCCAACGAGTATGTGGGGGACAGGCTGAAAATATGCACGGTCATCGGCTTTCCCAACGGCTACTCCACCCCCGCCGTCAAGGCCTTTGAGGCGGAGAACGCGGTGCGCCACGGGGCTGATGAGATCGACATGGTCATCAACATCGGCTGGGTGAAGGACAAGCGGTGGGACCGGCTGCTGGAGGAGATCCAGGAGGTGAAGGCCGCCTGCCGGGGCCGTATCCTGAAGGTCATCATCGAGACCTGCCTGCTCACCGACGAGGAGAAGATCAAAATGTGCCAGATCGTCACCGAGGCGGGGGCCGACTATATCAAGACCTCCACCGGGTTTTCCACGGGAGGAGCCACCCGGGAGGACGTGAAGCTCTTTAAGGAACACGTGGGGCCCAACGTCCGCATCAAGGCGGCGGGGGGCATCTCCTCCCTCCAGGACGCGGAGGACTTCATCGCCCTGGGGGCGGACCGGCTGGGGACCTCCCGGCTGGTGAAGCTGGCCAAGGGCCAGCAGGGCGAGGGATACTGAAAAAGGCATTGGAAAAAGAGGACGGGATATCCCGTCCTCTCTTTTCATGGGAAGGGTTTTGTGGTACAATGAAAAAGATATTACCCCAAGCGAGGAGAGAGTAATTATGTGGGCGGAAAAAAGCGTTTTTTATCAGATCTATCCCCTGGGCTTCTGCGGGGCCCCGGAGGAGAACGACGGCATATTGGCTCACCGCCTGTCCAAGGTGGGGCAGTGGGCGGAGCATATTCAGAAGCTGGGGGCCGACGCCCTCTATCTGGGGCCCGTCTTTGAAAGCGACCGCCACGGCTATGACACCCGGGACTACCGGAGGGTGGACTGCCGGCTGGGGGACATGGGGGATCTGAAGGAGCTGGTGAGGACCTTCCACAGCCACGGGATCCGGGTCATTCTGGACGGGGTGTTCAACCATGTGGGCCGGGGGTTCTGGGCCTTCCGGGACGTGCAGGAGAAACGGTGGGATTCCCCCTATAAGGACTGGTTTATCCTGAACTTCGATGGGAATTCCAACTATGATGACGGGTTCTGGTACGAGGGGTGGGAGGGCCACTTTGAGCTGGTGAAGCTGAACCTGCGGAACCCCGCGGTGGTGGACTATCTTTTGGACACGGTGAAGTTCTGGGTGGAGGAGTTCGATATCGACGGGCTGCGGCTGGACGTGGCCTACTCGCTGGAGCCGGATTTCATTCGGAGCTTGCGGCGGCTTGCAAATGGATTGGGCAGGGAGTTTTTCCTGCTGGGGGAGACCCTCCATGGGGATTACAACCGTTGGGTGGGGGAGGAGATGCTCCACTCCTGCACCAACTATGAGTGCTACAAGGGGCTGTGGTCCGCGCTCAACTCTATGAACCTGTTTGAGATCGTCCACAGCCTGAAGCGGCAGTTTGGGCCGGAGGAGTGGACGCTCTACAAGGGCAAGCATTTGGTGTGCTTTGCCGACAACCATGATGTGACACGGGCTGCCAGTATTCTCCAGAATGAGAACCATCTGCCTTTGCTATACGGGCTTCTGTTCGGGATGCCGGGTATCCCCTGTATCTACTATGGAAGCGAGTGGGGGGCCCGGGCGGAGAAGGGACAGGGAGACGGCGCGCTTCGGCCCTGCTTTGCGAAGCCGGAGTGGAACAGGCTTACCGATACCATTGCCGCTATGGCGAGGGCCCACCGGGAGAGCGAGGGGCTTTGCTGGGGGGATTTTAAGGAACTGGTGCTGACGAATAGGCAGACGGTTTTCCAGAGGCAGAGCGGGAATGAGCGGGTATTGGTGGCGGTGAACGCGGATTCGGAGCCGTACTGGGCGCACTTTGACGCGGGGTGCGGACGGGCGGTGGATCTGCTGACGGGGGAGTGGCATGATTTTGGCGGGGGGACGGAATTGCCGCCATATAGCGTGTTCTTTTGGAAGTGTGAGTAAGGGGAGGCCTATTGAGGGATGGATGTTATCTGACCTGATTTCCTCTATTTCAGGTGGGTGAAGCTGGGGGACCATTCTTTGGTGGCAAAGAATGGCCCCCCAGACCCCCCAAGAAACCGCCAGAGGGAGAGAGTTTCGATTCTCTCCCCCTCTGGACTCCCCCTCTCAACGACCAAAGGAGGGGGCCTGCGGGCCCCCTCCCTTTGGAAACCTCCCCAGGCTGTCCTGTGGTTAGAAAGCTTACCCCAGCGGCTTACTCCGTAACGCCGCCGGGGTTCGGGTGGTTCGTGTTTTGATGTACCGTATTCACGCCCCAAGGTCCAAGGTCAAGGCCGGGCCGATGAGGACATCGGCCCCTACGACGGTTGAAGGTGGTTGGTTTGGCAGGAGTGGTACTGCGTATCAAGCTGGGTAGAGTAGAGGCGGTGTTGTTTCAACGGGCTTTCTTTCTGTGTTCCTCTGGCGTAGCACGGGTGCGGGGCAAATGGGGCC
>CANPNN010000165.1 GCA_947575475.1 uncultured Pseudoflavonifractor sp. | reverse complement strand
AGTTTGAAAAGAAGCTGGTGGCCTACCACGAGGTGGGCCACGCCATGGTGGCCTATAAGCAGAAGAACGCCGAGCCGGTGCAGAAGATCACCATCGTCCCCCACACCGAGGGAAGCCTTGGCTACACCCTTCTGATGCCCGAGGAGGACAAGACCAACCTCCGGACCAAGGAGGAGCTGATGGCCAAGATCACCGTCTCCATGGGCGGCCGGGCCGCCGAGGAGGTGGTGATGCACACCATGACCAACGGAGCCAGCCAGGACATTCAGGAGGCCACCAACATCGCCCGGAACATGGTGGCCATGTTCGGCATGAGCGAGGAGTTCGGCATGATGGCTTTGGGCAGCGTCCGCAACCAGTATCTGGACGGAGGCTACGGTCTGGACTGCGCCCAGGATACCGCCGCCGTTATGGATAAGGCGGTCAAGGCCATTTTGGACGTATGCTATGCCGAGGCGGTGAAGCTTATTGAGGAAAACCGGGAGCTGATGGACAAGGTGGCGGCCTACCTTCTGGAGAAGGAGACCATCACCGGCGGCGAGATGGTGGCCATCATCGAGGGCCGGGACCCGGCTCTGGTGGAGGACGCCTACGCCTCCTCCATGCCCAAGCCCACTCCCCTGCCGGGGGATGTGGAGCCTCCCGCCAAAAACATCCACATGATCAGCCAGCCGGTGGACCCCCCCTCTCCCCAGGATGCGATGGATCTGGCGGAGGAGCTGGAGAGCCAGATGGAAGACGATGGTCTTGTGGAGGATCCCCAGGACACGGACAAAGAATAACCTTGGGACCTTTCAAAAAGCGAGCAAGGAGACCCCTTGCTCGCTTTTTAAGCTTGACAGTGGTCACAGACAGGAATATAATCTCATAAACATAGTATATTGGTATGAATTGGGGGGATCTGCTTGACACGGTTGGGAGAAACTCTGCGGGCCTACCAGGCCCGGGATCCGGCTGCCCGGAGCCGGCTGGAGATATTTTTGCTCTACCCCGGCGTCCACGCCACCATCTTTCACCGGGTAAGCCATTGGCTCTGGAGGCACCACCTGCGGTTCCTGGCCCGGCTCAACTCCCAGATCGCCCGCCACTGCACGGGGATCGAGATACATCCCGGCGCGGAGATCGGGCGGAGATTGGTCATCGACCACGGCATGGGCATTGTCATTGGAGAGACCACCCAGATCGGGGACGACTGTCTCATCTACCACGGGGTGACCCTGGGAGGCACCGGCAAGGATACCGGCAAGCGGCACCCCACCATCGGAAACAACGTACTTATCGCCTGCGGGGCCAAGGTTTTGGGGCCTTTTAAGGTGGGGGACGGGGCTCGGATCGCCGCTGGAGCCGTGGTACTCTCGGAAGTCCCCGAAAATGCCACCGCCGTTGGCGTGCCCGCCCGGGTGGTCAGCATTGCCGGGGAGCGGGTCAATTTCGCCACCGAGGTGGACCAGATCCATATTCCTGACCCGGTACAGCGGGAGCTCCTGTCCCTGTCCGCCCGGCTGGAGGCGCTGGAGAAGGAGCGATGTAGCAAAGAGGAACCCAAACAGCCCTGAAATTTAATTTGAAAACGGGAGGGAACCTCTATTATGAGTCACATTTATACCCATGCCGACCAGCTCATCGGCAAAACGCCCCTGCTGGAGCTGACCAATCTGGAAAAAGCCTTCAGCCTGAAAGCCAAGGTCCTGGCTAAGCTGGAGTACTTCAACCCCGCCGGTTCGGTGAAAGACCGGATCGCCAAAGCCATGCTGGACGACGCGGAGGAAAAGGGCCTCTTAAAGCCCCATTCTGTCATCATCGAGCCTACCTCGGGCAATACGGGCATTGGCCTTTGCTCGGGAGCCGCCGCCCGGGGCTACCGGATCATCATCGTCATGCCTGAAACTATGAGCGTAGAGCGGCGACAGCTGATGGCCGCTTACGGAGCTGAACTGGTACTCACAGAGGGAGCCAAGGGTATGGCGGGGGCCATCGCCAAGGCGGAGAAGCTGGCCGCCTCCATTCCGGACAGCTTTGTCCCCGGACAGTTCGTGAACCCCGCCAACCCCGCCGCCCACCGGGCCTCCACCGGGCCGGAGATCTGGGCGGACACCGACGGTAAGGTGGATATTTTTGTGGCCGGGGTGGGCACCGGCGGTACCATCACCGGGGTGGGCCGTTATTTGAAGGAGCGGGACCCCGCCGTCCAGGTGGTGGCGGTAGAGCCTGCCGACTCCCCGGTGCTCTCTGGAGGAAAGGCCGGCCCCCACGGCATCCAAGGCATCGGGGCGGGATTTATCCCCCAAGTGCTGGACACTGCGGTCTATGATGAGATCATCCCCGTCACCAACGAGGACGCCTATGCCGCCGGGCGGCAGATGGGGCGGAAGGAGGGGGTGCTGGTAGGCATCTCCTCCGGGGCAGCCCTCCACGCCGCCATCCAGCTTGCCCAGCGGAGCGAAAACCAGGGCAAGACCATCGTGGTCCTGCTCCCCGACACGGGGGACCGGTACCTGTCCACCCCCCTGTTTGCGGAATGATCCCCAAATAAAGTACAGCGGAGGAAGTCCAAGGGCTTCCTCCGCTGTTTAATAGTAATACCGGACCTCATAGTTGCCGGGGTCCCTGACAAATTCCAGCACCTTCTCATTTCCCGGATTGGCAGAGACAAAGGTAGGGTCCTTGACCTCCCACTCCCCCGCCTCCGACAGCACCTCCACCCAGGCGTGGTACTCCTTCCCCGCCCAGCCCACCGCCAGTTTGCAGGCCACCCTCTGACTGCGGAGCATGGCGGTCATGAGGGCAGCGTAGTCAAAGCATATCCCCTTCCCCCGGGCCAGAATATCGTCCACATCAGGGAGATACCCCGTCTCCACCGTGGCGGCCTGTTCCCTGTCATAGGTCAAACTCTCCACCACATGGTCAAAAACCGCCGTCACCTTCTCCCCCTCTGTCTCCAGCCCCTCCGTCAGCTCCCCGGCCAGCTTCGCCACCGGGGAATCCGCCGTGAAGGAGACAAACTGGTTGCTCTGGCGGAAGGGCTCCAACGGGTCATCCAGCTCCAGGGTCAGGATACAGTCAAAAACCGGCATATAACGGTTTTCCTGCACATTTTCCAAAACCCGCAGGGTATACTCCCCCTCCCCCTCCGTAAGGGTGAACTGTTCCCACTCCCCGGCGGTATTCAGGTCATAATTGTAATCCGTCCCATCCGTTTTGGTAAGCTGAAGCTTGACCCGGCTCTCCCCGTCCCCCGTATACCGGACCCGGACCACCCCGCTCTCCAAAAGAGAAAGGTCCGCCTGGGCGTA
>CANPNN010000164.1 GCA_947575475.1 uncultured Pseudoflavonifractor sp. | reverse complement strand
CCCACCGTCACCCCGGCGGGAACGTCCACCTGGGTCAGAGCGCAGAAGGAGAAGGCGTTCATGCCGATCTCCTGCAAACCGCTGGAGAAGCTGACCCGGGCCAGACTGCGGCAGTTGTCAAAGGCCTCGTTCCCGATGGTCCTCAGGGAGGAAGGCAAGGTGACGGAGGTGAGGCTTCCACACTCGGCGAAGGCCATGTCCTCAATGGTGGTCAGCCCCTCGGGCAGGTTGATGGAGGACAAGGGCGATTCACAGAAGGCCTCCCGCCCAATGACCCGGATGGAGTTGGGCAGGGTGACCTTCAGCCCGGAAAAACTGAAAAAGCCATAAAACACCTCGGGGGCGATCTCGGTGACCCCATCGGGGATCACCACATTGCCGCCGGTGCCGTTATATTCGACGAGGACGCCGCCTTCAATGACAAAGTCGTCCTCCGCCGCAAAGGCCGGAACAGCCAGCCCCAGGCAAAGACAGAGGGCCAAAAGAACGGGAAAAAATCTTTTTTTCATGCTGCGATCTCCTCCTATATTTCCGCTTAGGAATGATTTTATATGATAGAGGAAAAAAGGGGAAAAGTCAAGGATACGCTCCGGCAGATAAGGCTGAAAAAGCGGGCCGTCTTGGGCGGCCCGCTTTGCAGTCCGGGCGTTTGCTCAGAAGGAAAACACCACGCCCACCACCGCCGAGGCGAGGATAAAGAAGATGGGGTGGACCTTTTTCAGCGGCGTGAACTTCACGCACAGGAACACCACCACCGCCAGCGCGATGGGGGGCCAGTTGGGGTAGCTGGCAAAGGCGCTCTCCAGCCCCGCGGCGGGGCGGAGCAGGGCGATCCTGGCCACCTGGAGCATGGCGGCGGTGATGAGGGCCACCGAGGCTGCCCGAAGGCCGTAGAACACTCCGTCCACCACCTTGGACTGGCGGAATTTCTGCAGGAATTGGGCGATGACGAGGATGATGACGATGGAGGGGAAGATGAGGCCTAAGGTGGACACAATGCCTCCCAGCACCCCGCCGCTGGTAAAGCCCACATAGGTGGCCATGTTGACCCCCATGGGTCCGGGGGTGGATTCGGAAATGGCGATCATGTCGGCCAGCTGGCCCGAGGTGAACCAGCCGGTGCGCTCCCCCAGGTCGGTGAGGAAGGGGATGGTGGCAAGGCCGCCCCCCACGGAGAAAAGCCCCACCCGGCAGAACTCAAGGAAAAGGCGCAGGTATATCATACTTTCCGCCCTCCTTTCGCCATCCGGACGGCAAGGCCCACCGCGCCGGAAAAGAGGACCAGGAACACCGGGGAGGTGACCACGCCCCAAACCGACACCAAAACCGCGGGAGTAGAGGCGGGCAGGGGGACAAAGTTCCCGGCGGCGGCCAGAGCCAGCACCACGGCGTAAATGATCCGTGTGGGCCAATCCTTCACCGCACCCTTAAAAAGCTTAATGACGCTTACCAGAATGAGGGCCACCACCCCCGCCCGGACCCCGTTGAAGGCATGGGCCACCGCCTCCAGGTGCATAAAATTGCTCAAAAAGGCGGCGATGGCAAGGATGATGACGATGGAGGGAAAGACCACCCCCAAGGTGGCGATGATCCCGCCAGGGATACCCCCCTGGCTGGAGCCCACGAAGGTGGCGGTGTTGACAGCGATGACCCCGGGGGTACACTGGCCCACGGCGTAGTAGTCGGCAAGCTGGTCCTCGGTGGCCCACTTCTTTTTCTCCACCACCTCCCGCTGGAGGATGGGCAGCATGGCGTAGCCTCCGCCGAAGGTCATGACCCCCACCTTGGCAAAGGTGAGGAACAGGTCCAATAGAAGCACGGAAAAGTCTCCTTTCCTTTTGGTTTCTGTATTATAGTATGTTTTGGAAAAGATTGCAATAAGAGCCGGACTGTATTATAATAGCTCCGCCCTATGAAACTGTGTGCAAGGAGAGAAGGAAATGAAAGAGTACATCACAAAAATGGACGAAACCTATCGAAGCAAGCAGTATCCCGCCGGTTCCGTTTTTGAAAAGGCCGCCGGGGAAAATAGGCGTGGAAATATCACCTTAGCCATCCTGTCCGGGGTGGTGTCCATCCTGCTGGCGGCGGTGATCGTCTTTCTGGTCTCCCTGACCCTGACCCGCAAAGCGGAGGGGAACAGCGACGCCATTATGATCGGGATCATCTTTATCGTTATCGTGGCGGCTCTGCTGGCCCTGTGCCTTTTGGGTATGGTGGTAGCCATCCGCCACATCAAGGACGGCGTGGGGGACATCATCCGAAGAAGCGCGAAAACAAGCGGCCTCGGCGAGTCCGACATCCGGCACTTCGACCAGCAGGCCATGCAGTCGGACAGCTGTGTGCTGAGTCTGACAGGCAAGCTCTCCGCCGCCATGGCCAACCAGAAGGACGGCATCCTGACCCGGGACTACCTCTGGCTGGGAGACCGGGCCAACACGGTTTTCAAGCGGGAGGAGATCGTGGGCGTCAGTCTGTACCACTGGTATTACTACGTGAACAAAAAGCGGGTGAGGAGCCTGAATCTGGCGGTGCTGAACGGGAAAAACGTTCTCGCCTCCGTGGAGGTCACCGAGGAGGGCGGCAGAGAGCTCATGGAGCTGCTGGCCCAGGGCCACCCCTCCATCCAGGTCCACCAGGGGATATTGGAGGAAGGCAAGGAGTACGACGCCTGGCGAAACGGATTCTTTGAGAAGAAATAAAACAAACGGCCATCCCTATGGTGAGGGGTGGCCGTTTGTTTTATGCATATCCCTTTTTGCTCCGCACCGAGACCTCCCCGGAGAAAACGTCCTCCCCGCTCCCGTCGGGAAGGCGCACGTGGAGGGTAAAATCCTCATTGACCCGCTCGGCGTAAGCCTCCCGCTCCTCGCCGCCTCGGATGAGCGTTACCTCCTGCCCCGTGGTGACGCAGCGGCGGCGGTACTCCTCCAGATAGAATTCCCTCCGGGCGGGAAACCCATCCCACAGGGTGTTGAGCTCCCCAATGAGGGCGGCGGCTACCTCGGAGCGCAGGGGCGGCGTGTCCATATGCTGGCCCAGGGAGGTAGCCGTCCGGCTCAGCTCCGGGCCGAAATCCTCCGCCGTCTGGCTCACGTTGATCCCGATCCCCGCCACCACATAGTCAAGCCGTCCATCGTCGTCCAGCCCCAACTCGCAGAGGATACCGCACAGCTTTCTCCCCTCCAGAAGGGGGTCGTTGACCCACTTGACCTGGCAGGGAAGCCCCGTCAGCCCCTCGGTGGCCCGGCACACCGCCACAGCCACCCAGGCGGTAAGCTGGCTCACCTCCTGAAGGGACACCTGGGGCCGCAGGAG
>CANPNN010000163.1 GCA_947575475.1 uncultured Pseudoflavonifractor sp. | reverse complement strand
GCGATGATGTTGATGTAGGGGTTGTCGCTGCCCGGCTCCACGGTCTCGGTGCAGATGGCGTCCTCGGGGGTCAGGTCGTGGTCGGAGGCATGGGCGCCGTTGATAAAGGCGGCGGCCACATCGGGCAGCAGGCTATAGGTGTTGGCGGCCTCTACCTCTACGAACTCCAGGTTCAGGGGGTTCTCCGTAATGTCCTTGATCTCCGGCATATACCCGGCGGCGGGGTCCACCTTCAGCACGCCCTGGGCCTCCAGGATCTTAAAGCAGCGGCCCTCGTTGGTGGGGTCGCTGGGCACGGCGATCTTGTCCCCCTCCTTCAGCTCGCTCACCGCCTGGATCTTCTCGGAGTAGAGGGACAGGGGGGCGATGATGGTGTCGCCCAGCACAGCCACGTCATAGCCGAAGTCAGCGATCTCCTTGTTGAGATAGGCCTTGTGCTGGAAGGCGTTCAGGTCGATCTCCCCGGCGTTCAGGGCGTCGTTGGGCAGCTTGTACTCGCCGAACTCCACGATCTTGACCTCAATGTTCTCCTTGGCCAGCAGCTCGTTGACCGTGATCCACTGGTCATTGTTGGCCCCTACCACGCCCACGGTGACCACGGTGATCTCAGGGGCAGCAGTCTCCACCGGGGCGGTCTCCTGGGCGGGCTTGCTCACCTCGGGATCGGGAGTGGTGACGGTCTCGCCGCCGCAGGCGGTCAGAGCCAGGGTCAGGGTGGCGGACAGGGCCAGAGCGATGATGTTCTTCTTTTTCATTTTGATTTCCTCCTAAAATAATAAGGTCTGCATGTTTAATGGGTCGTTTTTTTCACCACGGCGTTGCCGATGGCCTGGACCAGACTCACCATCACAACGATGAGGAGGAGCACGGTCCACATGATATCGGGCAAAGACTTCTGATGGCCGTATTGGATGGCGAAGTTGCCCAAGCCTCCGGCGCCGATGGCGCCGGCGATGGCGGTAAAGTTGATCAGGGAGACCAGGGTGATGGTAACTCCCCGGGCGATGCCGGGGGTGGCCTCCTTCAGGTAGACCCGCCAGACGATCTCCCAGGGGGAGCAGCCCATGGCCTGGGCCGCCTCCACAAGGCCCTCGGACACCTCGGCCAGGGCCCCCTCGATCTGCCGGCCCAGAAAGGGCACCGTGGCAAAGGTCAGGGGGATGATGGCCCCTTTCACGCCGATGGCGGTCCCCATCACCAGACGGCTCAGCCCCAAAAGGATCATGGCCAGCAGGATGAAGGGAATGGAGCGGAAAATATCGCAGATCTTGTTGAGCACAAAATAGATAGGCCGGTTTTGCAAGATACCCCCGGGCTTGGTGGTGAACAGAAGCACCCCGAAGGGGATGCCGATGAACACCGACAGCAGGCCTACGATCCCCACCATCTGGAACGTCTCCTGGCAGGCCTTCCAGAACTGGGGAGCCCGCGCCACCACGTTGGGGATGATGGAACTCAGAAGATCACCCACGCTTCAACACCTCCACCATCACGTTTTTCTCACTTAAGTATCCGATGGCCTCCCCCACCTTGTCGCCGCTGATAAGGGCCACCAGCCCCCCCAGGGGCTGCCCGTCCAATATCTCCGTGTTGCTGAAGATGATGCTCACATCCACGTTGAACCGGCGGGAGACCTCGGAGATGGCGGCCTCGCTGACGTTGCTCTGCCCATAGTTGAGCCGGGCCACGATCTCCCCGGGCTTCACCGCCACGATGGGGTCGTTTGCGGCGATGAGCTCCTCGATCTTGCCCAGGTTGGAGGTGGTGGCGATAAAGGACCGGGTCACCGGCTGCTGGGGGTTGGAGAACACCTCAAAGACGCTCCCCTCCTCCACCACACGGCCCTTGTCCATCACGGCCACCCGGTGGCATATCTCCTTCACCACCGCCATCTCGTGGGTGATGACCACCACGGTGATCCCCGTCTTCTGGTTGATGTCCTTGATGAGCCGGAGGATGGACTGGGTGGTCTGGGGGTCCAGGGCGGAGGTGGCCTCGTCGCACAGGAGCACCTTGGGGTCGCTGGCCAGGGCCCTTGCGATGGCCACCCGCTGCTTCTGTCCCCCCGAGAGCTGAGAGGGGTAGGCCTCCGCCTTATCGGGCAGGCCCACCAGCTCCAAAAGCTCCAAGACCTTTCTTCGGGTCTCCTCTCTGGACAGCCCGGACCCCTTCAGGGGGAAGGCCACATTCTGCTCTACGGTGCGGGAGGGCATCAGGTTGAAAAGCTGGAAGATCATGCTGATCTTTTTCCGGGCCTGACGCAGCTCCCGCTCGGGCATTCGCGTCAGCTCCTGTCCATCCACCGTCACCGTCCCGGCGGTGGGCCGCTCCAGCAGGTTGATACACCGGACCAGGGTGGACTTGCCCGCCCCGGAGTAGCCGATGATGCCGAAGATCTCCCCGGGGGCGATGTGGATCGTCACGTCCCGGACGGCGTGAACTCCGTCGGTCTCCCTGCCAAAGGTCTTGCTGACATGTTCCAGTTTGATCACGTTCATTCCCTCTTTCTCAAAGTGGGCTATATGCGGACAGGCCGTTGGGTACCTCAGCCTTCTTGGCAAAACAAAAGCGGGAAGCGCCTACGCGCTTCCCGCTTTCTGAACCCAGTCCAAAGACTGTGATCTCTCAGAATTTCCATGCGGAGGCGCGCAAAATCGTGGGCATCGGCATCATCGCCATGTCCATACCCCGCATCATCATGCCATAACCGTGAGTCATTTTCAACGCGCCTCCTTCCTCGGTGATTTTTCGTTATCTTACCATTTCATTTCCAGGCTGTCAATAGGAAATTTTGGTTCCCCCGGAAAAACTCATGCCAGCGGCATCATGCCCAGGGCGGCGTTGACCCCCTCCGGGTCCATCATATCAATGACCTGGACCCCGGCGGGGGGCTCGGTGGCGGGGGCGGCGGTCCCCTTCCGGTAGCCGCCGGCGATGTCAAATTCCATGCTCATCATGGGGGCCATATCCATGGCAAGCTTTCCCGTCATCCGGTCCTTCTCGTCTACGCCTACCGTCATATCCATGGTCACGGCGGAGCCGGTATCCACATCGGTGAAGGCGGCGTTCATTCCCACCGCGTAGCCCACCACCGCGTCCTGCTTCATGGTGAGGGTGAAGGAAATTTTGGCGGTATTGGTCCCCTCGCTCAGGTCCAGGGTGGTGGTATAGGCGTCGCCCTCCTTCACAAAGGCCTTGTCGGAGAGGGTCTCCGCCATGGTCTCCACCATGTCCTTCAGTCCGGTGTAGCCCATTTCGGCGCTGTTCACATCCGTCTCGCTGAGGGCAGTCTTGATCAGCGCCACATAGTCCACATTCTTCAGGGTGGCCAGATACTCGCCCCAGTCCATCCCCAGGCCCGACTGGGCCATGGCGGCGTTCATGTCCATGG
>CANPNN010000162.1 GCA_947575475.1 uncultured Pseudoflavonifractor sp. | reverse complement strand
CCCACAAAGTTCCGGTTGGTGGTGGACACGCACCGCTCCCCCGCGGCCATGACCCCCATATGTCCCCCCAGGCAAGGTCCGCAAGTGGGGGTAGACACGGCGCAGCCGGCGTTGATAAAGGTCTCTACATACCCTGCCCTCATGGCCTCCAGGTAGATCTGCTGAGTGGCGGGGATGACGATACAGCGCACCCCCTCCGCCACCTTTTTCCCCTCCAGAATGGCAGCGGCCTCCGCCAGGTCCTTGATACGCCCGTTGGTACAGGAGCCGATGACCACCTGCTGGATGGGCAGTCCCGCCACCTCCTCCACCGTCTTGGTGTTGGAGGGCAGATGGGGCAGGGATACGGTGGGCTTCAAGGCGGAGAGGTCAATGACCACCTCCCGGTCATACTCCGCCCCCGGATCGGCCTCAAAGGCCTCCCACGCCCGGTCGACCCGGCCCTTCAGGTATTCCCGGGTCAGGTCGTCCACCGGGAATATCCCGTTTTTGGCTCCCGCCTCGATGGCCATGTTGGCGATGGTGAAGCGGTCGTCCATGGTGAGCTGGGCCACCCCCTCCCCAGTAAATTCCAGGGATTTATAGAGGGCTCCATCCACCCCGATCATTCCAATCAGATGCAGAATAACATCCTTTCCGCTGACATAGGGGGCTAATTTCCCCTTCAACGTGACCTTAATGGCGGCCGGGACCTTAAACCAGGAAAGGCCCGTGGCCATCCCGGCGGCCATGTCGGTAGAGCCGACTCCTGTGGAGAAGGCCCCCAGAGCGCCATAGGTACAGGTGTGGGAGTCGGCGCCGATAATGACCTCTCCCGGGGCCGTCAGGCCCTTTTCCGGGAGCAGGGCATGCTCGATGCCAGCCTGGCCCACATCATAGAAGTGGGTAATGTGATATTTTTTGGCAAATTCCCTGGCCTGAGCGCATAATTGGGCGGATTTGATATCCTTACAGGGGGTGGAATGGTCCAGAACGATGGCAATTTTATCCTTGTCAAATACCTGGGTCAGTCCCGCCTTCTCAAACTCTGTGATGGCCACAGGAGTAGTAATGTCGTTGCCCAGCACCAGGTCCAGCCTGGCCTCGATGAGCTGTCCGGCTTTCACCTCCTCCAACCCGGCGTGGCGGGCCAGAATTTTTTGAGTCATGGTCATCATTGTCATTTTTGTTACCTCCCTGTAACCGTGTTTTGATCCAGTATGACAGAGTTTTTGACAAAAGAATGTAAACCGTGATACAATCTGCTTTGGAAGGGAGATGGGCGCGATGGGAAATGACATCTGGAGCCCTCTGGCAGAGGGGCGGAGGGCAAAAAGTTACTCTCCGGGGCAAATGATCTATCTGCAGGGCACCGAAGCCCATGAATTTTACTATCTTCTGGAGGGGACCGCCCGAAGCTATATCAGCTCCCCTGGCGGAGCGGTTCTGGTGCTGACTCTCCACCGGGCGGGGGACCTGATGGGAGAGGCCTCCTTTTTTGATGAGTGCTCCCGGGTCTCCTCCGCTGTGGCCGTCACCCCCTGCCGGGTGGTGACGGTGGACCGGGAGGGGCTGGACCGGGTATTTCGGTGTCATCCGGAGCTGGCCTACCCCATGCTCCGGTATCTGGCCAGGACGGTGCGGCTGCTGTCCGACCATGTGGACGGCATCTCCTTCCTCCCGGCGGACAGACGCCTGGCCGCCGCCCTGCTGCGCCACGCCGGAGGCGATGGGCTTGTCCGCAGCACCCACGAGGAGCTGGGCTCCGCCGTAGGGACCAGCCGGGTGACGGTGAGCCGGGCCCTGGCCCGGTTTGCCTCCAAAGGCTGGCTGGAGCAGAGTTACGGTCTGGTCAAGCTATTGGATCGGGAGGCTCTGGAGAAATACGCCCAGGCGGAATCGTAAGAAACTTGTAAGAGTTTTATCGGCTTATTTGTCAGAAAGCTCTGATAAAATGCCCTTGTTCCAAAGGAGGTAGTTCGATATGAGCGAAACCATATTGGTGGTAGACGACGACAGGGAGATCGTGGGGGCCATTGCCCTGCTGCTGGAGGCCGAGGGATTCCGGGTCCTGAAGGCCTATGACGGCATGGAAGCGCTGGAGAAGGCGGTGGACCCTCTGCTGCGGCTCATCATCATGGATGTGATGATGCCAAAGCTGGACGGGCTCTCCGCCGTCCTCCGTATCCGGGAGAGGCGGAACCTGCCCATCCTGGTACTGTCGGCCAAAAGCGAGGACAGCGACAAGGTGCTGGGGCTTTCCATGGGGGCGGACGACTATGTGACCAAACCCTTTCACCCCCAGGAGCTGGTGGCCCGGGTGAAGAGCCATCTCCGGCGGTACACCCGGCTGGGGGATGTAAACGCCGCCCAGAGCGCCCGGTTTGTGACGGGCCGGCTCAGCTATGACCCGGAAAGCCGGATCCTGCGGGCCGACGGGGATCCGGTGAAGCTCACCGCCACCGAGACCAGGATCGTGGATCTGCTCATGCACAATCTGGGCCGCATCTTCCCCGCCGAGGAGATCTACAGCCGGGTGTGGGAGGAGGATACCGCCTACGCCCCGGAGAATACGGTGATGGTCCACATACGCCGTATCCGAGAGAAGATCGAACTGGATCCCAAGGAACCAGAATATCTGAAGGTGGTGTGGGGCATTGGATACAAAATGGAAAAAATGTAAGGTGGGGGCAGGCTTTCTCAGCTTCGCCCTAGGGGTAAGCTTAGTGCTCTCCTCTCTGCTGCCCATCGCGGGGAATCTATTCAGCGAGAATGGGCGGGACAGGCTGGGAAGCGCCCTCCAGTCCGATTTTCAGGAGACGGAAGCCTTCCGCTCCTACCTGTCAGAGATGATGAACCGCTTTATCGCCATGGGGGCGGGCGGGCCGTTGAACGGGTACTATTCCGACTATTATGACGTATACGCCGAGGACACCTTTCTGATCGAGAAGGAAGCCACCGCTGTCATCCAGCAGGATGATGTATGGTATTTTGACGGCTACCCCATCAGCGACTACCAGCCCACCGAGAGTGACCGGGAGAGGTGGAAGAAGGAGGCGGAGGCTTGGAACAAGGTCATTCAGGAGGACCGGAATCTCCTCTACTCCATCTCCCAGAATGGGAAAGTCCTTTACAGCAATACGGAAGATATCTCCCAGTATCCCGCCCAGGGGTATGGCTTTCTCCTCTCCTTCGACGGCAGCAAGTGCTCCGCCATAAAGAACGGCTCCCCCGTTGACCTTTATGGGGATGGCGTATACCAGGAGGATGGACAGCATTGGTATTTGCCAGGGTACAGTAACTTTCGGGCCGATGAGGAGGCCCGGGGCGTGACTGTCTCCATCGCCGTGGCTGACGAGCCCGCCCTCTATATCAAGGGCAGTTATAGCTCTCAGGGGAACCAGTGGCGGTGTAACCGGCTCTATTACCTGGAGA
>CANPNN010000161.1 GCA_947575475.1 uncultured Pseudoflavonifractor sp. | reverse complement strand
GGGTAATAGGCTGCTCCACCACCTCTTTCCGCAGCCCCATCACATTGGGGTCCGCCGGGCGGTGCTTAGTCTCTTCGGTGGTCTTTTTCTTGGCCATTGGTATCATTCCTTTATCCGTTGGGTTATATCCTGCTTTGATATTACAGATCGGCTTCCCCTCTTTGGACCGGGGTCAGGATGTCCATTCTTTTGCTCTCTCCATCCCAGGTCACAGTGCAGCCCAGCGCCTCCGCGGCGGCGGGCAGGGCCGCAAAGCCGTGGCCATCCCCCTCCACCGGCTCTCCCAGGGCGTTGGAGAGGGCCCGGGCGTTCACGTAGACCTCATTTTCGATGCAGATGGCCGTATATCCATAGGGGATATAGACCGGCTGTCCGTCCACGCTGAGCGCTACTTCATCGCACCAGCCGGGGTGCTCCTCCCGAAAGGCCCAGTAATGCTCCATGGCCTTCAGGCGGCTGGCCGACCAGTTGTCATAGTATATGCCCCAGTAGGCCTCCTCCAGCGTCTTTTCCGGATCGGCCGCCTGGTACTCCTGAACGGTCCGGTACCGGGCCCTGTCAACCAATATTTCTCGCTCCGGGTGCTCCAGGTCGGTGAGAAACGCTTCCGCCCAATGGGACTCCTTTTTCAAAAACCGCTCCCAGCTCTGTCGGTCAGCCTCCGCCGGATCGGGCTGGGCGAGAGACTTATCCAAGGAAACATACCGGCTTTCCAGCTTCGGATCCGGCACATATTGGTCTCGGATCCAGCGCTCCTTCATGGATTCCCGGAACTCCTCTTCCGTATAGTCCCACGTGGCCAGATATTCCTCCTTGCCCCCGTCGTAGCAGTCTTTGCAGGGGTAGTCGGTCACAAAATAGACGTCCGGGTCAAATTGGGCGATCTCCCGGGCGTGCTCCTCCTGAAAGGCCGCCAGCCAAGCGGCGTAGTCGTCCCGGCAGGACTGGTAGTACTCCTCAAGGGCCATGTTTTGCGCCACATATTCATAATATTCCCGCTCATTTTTTAGGCCGTAGGCGTCTATAAACGCCTCCAAAGAACCCTCTGGCCCCGTTATTTCCCGCCAAAGGGGAGTGTCATAGTCCGTCCGGTCATAGGGGGTGGTCAGCACAGCCGTGGAAAAGTCCTGCTTCCAGCTCACCTCGCAGCCCAGGGCTTCCCCCAGGGCCCGAAGGGGCAGGTAGGTCACGCCCTTTTCCGCCCACGGCGCCACATCTAAGGCGCCGCCGCTGTACGCCGTGCTGCCCAGGGTAAAGGTGACGGTCTGTTGTTCGTTGGAGCAGACCACTTCCCCCGTCTCTTCCCTCCACTCCACCGTCAGGCCCATGGCTTCCGCCGCCGCCCGGAGGGGGATCAGGATACGGCCGTTCTTCGCTTTGGGAGCGGCAATTTTGCCGGCTTCATCCCGGTAGAGCCGAAACGGAACGGGCACGCCGTCTATCATAACGCAGTACCCCTCATAAAAGCCCTCCTCCCGGCCCGCCCACTGGCGGAACAGGGACCGGCGGAACTGCTCATAGGTCTTTTGCCCCTTCGCGGCCATATACTGGGCCACCGTTAAGTCCTCTTCCCCGCCCGAGAGCCACGCTTCGGCGTCAAAGGCGGCGTATTCCTGGGGGCATTTTTCCGCCAGAGCCTGGGCGTCGGCATCCACCCCGGCCAGTGCCGGGGTGGTCAAGCTCCCCGCCAGGATCAAAGACAATATCAGGGCCCGGGCATTCTGTTTCATTAAAACATCCCCTTATTCTGCGGCAGGCAAGCCGATGACGCCCGCCTCAAAAAGCCCGTCCTCAAAAAGTCCGGTGCGGTTGGACATGCCCATGTAGTAAACGGCCATGGGGTGGGCCATCCAGGGCTCATAGCCCTCCAAGCTCCCCCGCTCCGCTAGCAGTTTTTCCTCAAACTCCGCCCGGAGGGTATACACATCGGCCCGGGACCACCAACTGTAGCCGTCCAGATAGTTCAGGTAAAATTCATCCCAGTCGGCAAAGGTCTCCTGGGCCAGCTGAGCGGCGGGTTCCACCAGCTCCAGGGCCTCCCGGTAGGTGATATACCCCGCCGTATACGCCCACTGAACCATGGCCCCCATCCGACAGAGATCCCAGGCCAAAATGCCCTTGTCCCCCCACTGCTGGCTGACCTCTTTGGTGTAGGGCCACATATATTGGTCGGTTTCAGAGGACTGGGCGATCAGCGTTGCCATCTCCGCCTCGCTTAAGGCGTTGGCGATGGCTGCCGCCTCCTGGAAATCGTCGTTGTGGCCGTGGTAGGTCATCCGGGGAACCAGCGCCAGCACATCCTCCCGGCCTTCCACGCCCCAGCTCGCCGCAAGGCTGGCTCGTATGCTTTTGACCTCCTCGGCGGTACGGTCATACATACCAAAGAACATGGGGTGTCCTGCCGGGTCAGGCAGGCCATAGTTGACTCCGTAGTACCGGAAGCCGTAGACCATGCCCAGCTTGATGGCCCAACGCTCCAGGTTGGAGCCCTCGGCCATGGACTTATCTTCGGTGATAAGCACCTGCCGCCTGGCCCCGTCCCAGTCCACCTTCTGGCCGAAAAACTCGGCCACATACCGGGCGGGAATGAGAGTCCGGCCCCCGGTGGCATAGGGAGCTACGTCCATCTCCATGGGCGCTCCATCCACGGTGGCGGTGGTGGAATTCAGGGTCATGGTCACCGCCGCCCCAGCCCGCTTCAGGCCGATCTGTTGGGTATCTTGGTCCCAGCTCACATCGGCCCCCAGGGCCTCGGCCACCGCCCGAATGGGCACCATGGTGCGCTCGTTTTTCACCTCGGGAGCAACGTCCATCTCCAGCTCCCGGCCATCCAGCCAAATGGTGATATGATTCATGTGCTCCTCTAAGCTCTGCCCCAGCTGACTGTTCCACGCCGCTTTCTCCTCCTCGGTGAAGATGACGGTGTCGGTCAGCGTTTCCAGGCTGAACTGGGGAAACTCCATCAGGTAGGGGAGATACTCGTTCAGCTCCTCCCCCACGCCCCGGTAGCGCAGCACCCCCCGGGCGGTCCAGAGAAGGATGGCATATCTCTGCTGGTCGGTGAGGACGTCCAGCCGCTCGTCCCCGCCGCCCTCCAAGGTGTTGGCCAGGGTGGTCCAGTAGGGGCCGTCGTACTTGTCGTGAGTGTACAGCAGCCGCACTTCTATAAGGGCCTTTTCCAGCAGTACCCCAAAGTCGCAGTACCGCTCCACATATTCATGGCCGTACTTATCCTTTTCCCCTGTGGGTACCGTGTAGCTGCTGGGGATACCGGTAAATTTCCACCGCAGGGGCAAAGCCCCCAGATTCACCGCCCCCCACTCCACCTCGGAGCGGGTCTGGGTAATGATGTCCCAGTTTTCCGGCTCATAGGCCGCCGAGCCGGGGAATACGGCATACTCCTCCTCAGGACACCAGGAGGGCGGCGTGGGCGTCACCGCCCCGCTCTCCGCCGCAGCGGCGGCGGGAAAAAGGG
>CANPNN010000160.1 GCA_947575475.1 uncultured Pseudoflavonifractor sp. | reverse complement strand
CACCGCCACCACACCCCCCGCCCCCCTCTCCCGCCTGCCCGCCCACCCCTGGGGGGCGTGCGACATACAGATCCAGTCCCTGCGGACCCGCTACCCACAGGGGGCGGAAAAGCAGCTCATTCAAATGGTCACCGGGCGGCAGGTCCCCTCGGGCAAGCTGCCGGTGGACGTGGGGTGCCTGGTGTGCAATGTGGCTACCGCCGCCGCTGTGTGGGAGGCGGTGACGGAGGGGAAGGCTCTTACCCGCCGCCGGGTCACGGTTACGGGGGAGGCGCTCGGTCAGCCTTTGAACGTCATCGCCCCCATCGGGACCCCGGTGAGTTGGCTGATCCGGATGGCGGGAGGGTTCCAGGTGGAGCCGGACCGGGTGGTGCTGGGCGGACCCATGATGGGGATCCCGCTCTACGATCTGGACGTACCCATTATGAAGTCTACAAACTGTGTGCTGTGTCTCACCCCTGATGAGGTGGCGAAGCCCGACCCGGCCCAGGTCTGTATCCGCTGCGGAAAGTGTATCGAGGCCTGCCCCATGAGATTGACCCCGCTCTTTATCCGGATGAATGCGGACAAGGGCCGCTGGGGAGAGGCGGAGGCGCTCCACGTGATGGACTGCATCGAGTGTGGCTGCTGCAGCTACATCTGCCCCGCCCGTCTGCCCCTGGTGCAGACCTTCCGGATGACCAAGGCCGCCATCCGGGGGGAGAGGGCCCGGGCCAAGGAGCGGACCGATCAGGTCCGGGAGGAGAAGGAGGTGGCGGAGCAGTGAAGGAGTATCAGAAGGGGAAACTGACGGTGTCATCCTCCCCCCATGTGGCCTCGCCAGTGAGGACCCGGTCGCTGATGCTGGACGTGCTGGTGGCACTGACGCCGGCTTTGTGTATGTCGGTATTCTTTTTCGGACCCAGGGCCCTGTGCCTGACGGTGGTGTCGGTGTTGGGCTGCGAGGTGTTCGAGGCCATTTCCGGGTTCGTTATGGGAAAGGGGGGGAGCGGCGGGGATCTGTCCGCTGCAGTGACGGGGGTGCTGCTGGCCTTTGTGTGCCCGGTGAGCATCCCCTACTGGACCATTCTCATCGGCGACTTTTTTGCCATCGTGGTGGTAAAGCAGCTCTTTGGCGGACTGGGGAAGAATTTCCTGAATCCGGCCCTGGCGGGGCGGGCCTTTCTGGCCTTGAGTTACCAGTCTGAGATGAACGTGTGGGTCCGGCCGGGGACTAAGTTCTGGATGGGCCTCACCGACGCTGCCGCCGACGCGGTGTCCGCCGCAACGCCCATGGGCGACCTTCATAGCGGAATACTGCCCTGGATGGGAAGTTCCGGTGCGGGACTTCATGATATGTTCTACGGGAATGTGGGCGGGTGCATCGGGGAGGTCTCCGCCCTGGCCCTCCTATTCGGGGGCGCCTATCTCATCCTGCGGGGGGTCATCCAGATCCGGATCCCCCTGTCCTATCTGGGGACGGTGGCCCTGCTGGCCCTTTTATTCCCCCAGGCCGGACGCGGGACGGATTGGGCCATGGCCCAGCTTTTGGGCGGGGGAGTTATTCTGGGCGCCTTTTTTATGGCGACGGACTATGTGACGTCTCCCTGTACGCCCCGGGGAGAGTGGCTCTTTGGGGTGGGCTGCGGATTGCTTACCGTATTCCTGCGTACCTTTGGAGGGAGCGCGGAGGGAGTCAGCTATGCCATTTTGCTGATGAACCTGCTGGTACCTGTGTTGGAGAAGCACTCCAGGCCCCGGAGCTATGGGGCGGCCCGGGGTGTTGGAAAGAGAGTGAAGAAAGGGGGAGGCGGGGAATGAAAAAGGGAAAAGGCGGAAAGAAACCGGTAAGGCCTCAGCCTCCCCAGGGGGAACGGCCCCAGTCCCCCCCCAAGAAGGAGCGGCCCGCCGAGGAGAAGACGGGCGGGGGAGGAGACAGAGGGTTGCTCCGGCTGACCGGGACCCTGTGCCTTCTCTGCGCGGTGTGCGGACTGGTGCTTGGGCTTGCCAATATGCTGACCGAGGACCGGATCGCGGAAAACCAGGGCAGCCGGAATATGGGAGTCCTGGAGGAGGTGCTGCCCTATGGCGGCGACTACCGGGAGATCCGGTACACCGGCAGTGATCCCACTGTGGAGGCGGTCTATGAGGCGCCGGAGGCGGGCTGGGTGGTCCAGGTCTCTCCGGCGAACAGCTTCAGCGGCGTCCTTACCCTGATGGTCGGCGTCAACATAGACGGCACTGTGGCTGGGGTGGCCGTGGTGGACTCGGGAGAGACAGACGGCGTAGGTTCCCGGGCCGCAGAACCTGAGTTTTGCTCTCAGTTCGCTGGGAAAACGGGGATCGTTCAGGTGGAGGTGGACGGGGGATCCATCAGCGCCGTTTCGGGAGCCACCGTCACCTCCCGGGCGGTATGCACAGGGGTGAGTTCCGCCCTGGCCGCTGCTGCCGAGCTGAGTTAAGGAGGGAGGAGCATGAACATGGGAAAACAGATCAAAGAGAATCTTCTCACCCAAAATCCGGCGGCGGTCCGGTTGCTGGGACTGAGCGCGGCGCTGGCAGTTACCACGAGTCTGCTCAATGGGCTGGGCATGGGCCTGTGCGCCCTGGCGGTCCTGACTGTCTCCAATGCGGTCCTCTCTGCGCTGCGGCAGTATATCCCTGAGCCGCTGCGGCCCGTCGGCGGGATCGTGGTCATCGCCACCCTGGCAGCTGTGGCGGACCTGACGGTCCAGGCCTTGCTGCCTGAGCTGGCGGGGGGACTGGGACTGTTCCTGCCCCTGTTGGCAGTGACCTGTGTCCTTCTGGGCCAGGCGGGGGCCTTCGCCTATCAAAATGGGGTAGTTGCCTCTGCGGTGGAGGGTCTGAGCCAGGGAATGGGGTATACGCTTGTACTTGTCCTGGTCAGTATCATTCGGGAATTTTTGGGGAAGGGCAGCTTTGGCGGCGGCCTGCTCAATGGAGGCCGGGGGCTGCAGGTCTTTCCTGCCCGGTATGCGGCGGGAGGTATGGCCCTCCCAGTGGGCGGATTTCTGGTGCTGGCCTGTGTGGCGGCCGGGGTGCAGGGCATCCGAAACAAAGCGGGGAGATCCCGGAAGAGGGAGGAGGTGGCGAAGGGATGAGCGGACCGTGGACCTCTTTTATTGGGGCGGCCCTTGGGATCATTCTGGTGGACAATCTGGTCCTTGCCCAGCTTTTGGGCGTGGGTCCCCTCCTGAGCGCCTCCGGGTCTCCCCGGTCTGCCGTGAGGATGGGATTGGCTGTCACCCTTGTTTCAGGCCTTGCCTCGGCCCTGTGCTGGCCCATCAATGAGTTTATACTGGCCGCCAACGGCCTGAAGCACATGGAGATGCTGGTATTTCTGCTCATAGTGGTATTTCTCGTTCAGGCGCTGGCCCTGCCTGTGGGCAGGCTGGCCCCGGGCTGGTATGCCGAGTGGGGCGGCGGACTGCCTCTTACCGCTAACTGTGGAGTGCTGGGCGTGGTGCTCCAAAATGTTCAGAACGGCAGCGGTTTCCTCCAG
>CANPNN010000159.1 GCA_947575475.1 uncultured Pseudoflavonifractor sp. | reverse complement strand
GGTCCACGATGTGAAGTATTTCAGCCGCCTGTTCAAAAAGGCGGTGGGGATGACACCGGGGGAATACCGGCTGAAAGCGCAAAAGTGAATAAAAAGGGGCCGCGCCGTGGAGAGGATGGCGTGGTCCCTTTTTTGTTCATAAAAAGTTCTTGGGTATTTCAGACTAATTTTAAGTTGTCCCTTTATAATGGTCCCATCTCAACTGGAAAGGATGTTATGGACCCATGAAGCACACCCGTTTTTCCGCCCTGCTGCTGGCGGGAGCGATGCTGGTCCCCGCCGTCAGCACTGCCCGGGCGGCGGACAGCGAGACGAGGATCGTTTTGTCCGATAGGAAAGTGACGGTGGACGGCAAGGCCGCCTCCGGGTCGTCCACCGCCGCCGTATACACGGGGGCGGAGCTGATCTATTACCGTGACGGTACCGATGAGACTTACGGGGAGGGGACCGAGGGGGAAAAGCACTCGGAGGCCGAGGCCGGGGCCCACACCGTGGTCACCATTACCCAGCCGGGGACCTACCGGCTCAGCGGCAGCCTTTCCCAGGGTCAGATCGCAGTGGATTTGGGTGAGGAGGCCAAGGACGATCCCCAGGCGGTAGTCACTCTCATCCTGGACAATGTGGACGTGACCTGCACCGTGGCCCCCGCCCTCATTTTCTACAACGTCTATGAGTGCGACCGGGCCTTTGTCTCCTATGACAACGACGAGAATCCGGAGTATGAGGCTTCCCCTTATGTGGACACCTCTGCCGCCGGGGCCAATATCATCATCGCCGCCGGGAGCGAGAACCGTTTTATCGGCTCCCACGTGGCCCGAATCTACAAGGAGGGGACCACCAAGAAGCTCCACAAGTACGACGGGGATTTCTACTCCAAGATGAGCATGAACATTTTCGGGGACAACGGGGATGACGGCGGGATACTGAATATCATTGCCGACAATGAGGGCCTGGATTCCGAGCTTCACCTGACCATCAACGGCGGCACCATCAATATTGAGGCCCAGGATGACGGTATCAATACCAACGAGGACTTTGTCTCTGTGACCACCGTCAACGGCGGTACGCTGAATGTGACCGGCGGTTTGGGCAGCGAGGGGGACGGCATTGACTCCAACGGCTATCTGGTCATCAACGGCGGCTGCGTGGCCGTTACTGCCAATCCCCAGACCGGAGACGGCGGAATTGACGCCGACAGCCCCATCGTGATCAACGGCGGCACGGTGTGGGCCTTTGGCTCCCGGAACGACGCTGCCGACAACTCCTCTGAGCAGCCCTATATGGAGCTGTCCTTCGCCTCCACCCTCCCCGGGGGGAGCCTTATCCAGGTCCTGGATGAGAAG
Organism: uncultured Pseudoflavonifractor sp.; assembly: GCA_947575475.1. Next base: position 2,181 of record CANPNN010000159.1, on the reverse strand, counting down.
GGGGAGACGGTCGTGGAGATGACCACCAACAGAGCCTGCCAGTCCGCTACCCTCTCCTGCCCGGAGCTGGAGCTGAACGTTCCCTATCAGCTCTATGTGGACGGCGTTCTCCAGTGTTACAGCGGCAACAGCTTCGGCATGATGGGCGGTCACGGAGGCTTTGGCGGCGGGCGGCCCGAGGGTATGGAGCCCCCCGAGGGCTTTGACCCCGGTCAGCGGCCCGATGGGATGGAGCGTCCCGAGGGAACAGAGCTCCACGGCGGTCGCGGCGACCGTTTTGAGGGCCAGGAGCCGCCCCAGGGCTTTGAGCCTCCCGACGGAAGCTTCGGCAGCTTCGGTGGGGATGATTTCCGCTTTGGCGGCCCCGGCGGTCAGACCCAGGCTGACGGCTCCGGCTCCACCGAGTTTATCCTGACAGAGACCACAAAGTCCTTCTCCGGCGCCTGTGATTCTGACGCCTCGGGGAAGACCCGGGTCTCCTTCACCGTGGACGGGGCGGTGCGCAGTGGGCGCAATACCGTGATCGGGACGATCACCGCCATTACCCCTGGCCAGGCCATCGACCCCAGCCTTGTACAGGTCACCGTCACCGACGATCCCTCGGAGGATTACGCCGTCACCTGCCTTCTCTCCGATGGGCTGGAGGCGGTGAACGCCCTTCTGCCCGACGCTGACGGCAGCTATATCCTCACTGTAGCGGTGGTGGGCGGCGTGGAGGGCTACACCGGGGCTACCCAGATTTTCTTCACCGTGGGGGCTCTGCCCTTTCTGGACCTGATGGAGGGACAGGAGGGCTACGACGCGGTAAAGGCTCTCTATAAGGCGGGGGTCCTGGAGGGGACCGGGGAGAACACCTTCTCCCCCAACATGACCGTGACCCGGTCCCAGGCTGTCACTGCCCTGGGACGCCTGGCAGGAGCAGAGGAGAGCGATACCGCCGCCTTTGAGGACGTGGCCCCGGAGTCCTGGTACGCCGGCTATGTGGGCTGGGCTGTGGAAAAGGGCATTGTGGAGGGGGATGGTCAGGGACATTTCCTTCCCGATACCGTCGTCTCCGCCGAGCATATGGCGCTGATGCTGGAACGCTATTCTGAAAATTATGTAAACTCTTTGGGGCTTTCCGGGGAGCTTACCCGCCTTCAAATGGCACAAATGCTGGCAGAAGTATTGAAATAGGAGCGAAATAGTAGTTGACATAAAGGGGTCCTCTCCGCGGGGGAGGACTCCTTTGTAGTCGTCTTAACCCATGTGAAGATTTTCTTAACCTTCCCTTAAGTTTCGTCCAAAGCCCTTGCAATACAAGATGATTGTGCTAAAATCAGGTTGACATACAGAGAGGGGAGGGACCCCAATATGAAACTGCTCCAATTTGTGGAGACCTTCAACTTTATCATTGCCATGATCATCACGGTCCTTTATTCTTACCAGATGGTCTATCTGGTTCTGGGTCTGCTGCGCCGCCATTGTCGGGACAGCCGGGAACCATCCCGGCTGCGGAAGTATGCCGTGCTGATCTCCGCCCGGAATGAGGAGGGAGTTATCGGGGAGCTGATCGAAAGCCTGAAAAAGCAAAACTATCCCGCTGAGCTGCTGGACGTCTATGTGGTAGCCGACAACTGCTCCGATGACACGGCGGGAGCCGCCCAGGCCGCCGGGGCCAGGGTATACCGCCGCTTTGACCACGCCCATGTGGGCAAAGGCTATGCCCTGGACTACCTGCTGAAAAAGCTCTCTGAGGACGGCCTGGAGAGCCAGTACGAGGGCTATTTCGTCTTTGACGCGGACAACATCGTGGACCCCAACTTCGTCTCGGAAATGAACCGGACCTTTGACCGGGGGGACTATGTGGCGGTGACCGGCTACCGCAACTCCAAGAACTTTGGGCAGAACTGGATCACCGCGGGCTACTCTATCTGGTTTTTGCGGGAAGCCCGGTTTGTCAACTCTGCCCGGATGGCCCTGGGCACCAACTGCCATGTGTCCGGAACCGGGTTTCTCATCTCCGCCGCGTATCTCCGGGAAAGGGGGGGCTGGCCCTACCATCTGCTGACCGAGGACATTCAATTTTCCGCCGAGTGCGCCGTCCAGGGGAGAAAGATCGGCTACTGTGACGCCGCCGTCATCTACGACGAACAGCCCACCGCTTTCCGCCAGTCTTGGGTCCAGCGGCTGCGGTGGTCC
>CANPNN010000158.1 GCA_947575475.1 uncultured Pseudoflavonifractor sp. | reverse complement strand
ACCGCGATCGCCGCTTTTTTGCGGCCTTGGGAGAGTGTGGTCGCTCCCGCCAGCGGACATATCAACGGTCATGAGGCCGGTGCGGTGGAGGCCACCGGTCATAAGATCCTTCCTGTCCGCACTCCCGCCAACGGAAAGCTCTCCCCCGCCCTCATTCTCCCGGTTCTTCAGGAATGCGAGGACCTTCACCTGACCAAGCCTCGCCTGGTCTATATTTCTGACGCTACAGAGACCGGCGGAGTCTATACGAAGGCGGAACTTGGCGAGCTGTCGCTTTTCTGTCGCCATCATGGCCTGATCCTTTTTCTGGATGGTGCCAGATTGGGCTGTGCCCTTGCCTGCAAGGTAAATGACTTGACGCTTTCTGATGTGGCACAACTTACTGACGCGTTCTACATCGGCGGCACCAAAAATGGCGCTATGATGGGGGAGGCACTGGTCATTACCGATCCCTCCCTCCAGAACGAATTCTTCCGTATGAAGAAACAGCGCGGCGCTGTGCTGGCCAAGGGCTGGCTTCTGGGCGTCCAGTTCCAAACGCTTCTGAAGTACGGGCTCTATTTTAAAATTGCCCGGAACGCGGTGGAGGTGGCCCAGTATCTCCAGGGTGGACTTAAAAATCTGGGGATTCCTATGATGGTGGACTCCCCCACCAACCAGATCTTCCCCGTAGTCCCCAACTCCCTGCTGCCCCGATTGGACGAGATATGTACCTATGAGGTCTGGGGCAAGGCGGACGAGGAACACACAGTGATCCGCTTTGTCACCTCCTTCGCCACCTCGCTCTCCAGCGCCGATGGGCTGTTGAAGGCCATCAAGGATTTGACCTAAGACTTATAAGGAAGGAGCGGACTGCGTCAGCAGTCCGCTCCTTTTGCCTATGTCAGCTCCAGCCGCATCAGAAGCAGCGTCTGCCACTCCCCACCCCGGGTGCGAAATCCCCTTGGGTTCCTTCCGTATTCCACAAATCCAACGCTTTTATACAGGGAGACAGCGGTTTCGTTTGTACTGACCACATCCAGTTCAAGCTGGGAATACCCGGCAGTCCTGGCACACTCGATGCAGGCCTGCGTCAACGCCCGGCCGATCCCCAGACCCCAGGAAGCTCTTTCGATGCTGATGCCAAGGCTGGCCCGGTGCCTTACCTTGTCCTTTGTCCCGACCGCCTCTATTCCAGCCATCCCTACGATCCGGCCATCCAAAACGGCGCAGAGCTCTGCCTCCCGCTCCCCCTCCTCTCGCTCCGCCAGGAACCGTTCCTCCTGAGGAATATCAAAGCTGTTCTCGTCCGGATAACTCAGCAGGAACTCCGTCTCCCCGTGGGTCAGGTTAAAATTTGCATAGACCTCGGCTGCATCGGAGCCTTTCCCATTTCTTAAAATGCACAGCCTGCCGTCTTTCAGCAGAATCTCCTTATGATAGTTCATCTGCTCACTTTCCCCCTCAGAAATAAAGGGTCCCCAGCGAACAGACCGCTGGGGACCGCTTGCTTTTTTTACTTGCAGGCTCAGGCCTTGCCATCGCAGCCCAGCACATCGGTGATCTTGTGCTTGACCAACTCCTTGATATTGGCCCGGGCGGGCTTCAGGTACTCCCGGGGATCAAACTTGTCAGGATGCTCGTTGAAGAACTGACGAATGGTGCCGGTCATGGCCAACCGCAGGTCGGAATCAATGTTGATCTTGCATACCGACAGGCTGGCAGCCTTCCGAAGCTGCTCCTCAGGGATGCCCACAGCGTCAGGCATCTTTCCGCCATTGTCATTGATCATCTTCACATAGTCCTGGGGCACGCTGGAGGAACCGTGGAGAACGATGGGGAAGCCGGGCAGACGCTTGGAGACCTCCTCCAGAACGTCAAAGCGGAGCGGGGGCGGAACCAGAATGCCCTTCTCGTTCCGGGTGCACTGATCGGCAGTAAACTTGTAAGCGCCGTGGCTGGTGCCGATGGCGATGGCCAGAGAGTCGCAGCCGGTCTTGGCTACGAACTCCTCCACCTCCTCGGGACGGGTGTATGAGGAATCCGCGGCGGAGACCTTCACGTCATCCTCCACGCCGGCCAGGGTGCCCAACTCGGCCTCCACGACCACGCCATGGTCATGGGCGTACTCCACCACCTTCTTGGTCCCCTCAATGTTCTCCTCGAAGGACTTGGAAGACAGATCGATCATGACAGAGGTAAAACCGCCGTCAATGCAGCTCTTGCAGGTCTCAAAATCCGGGCCGTGATCCAAATGGAGCACAATAGGGATATTGGGACACTCAATGGCGGCGGCCTCTACCAGCTTCACAAGATAGGTGTGGTTGGCGTAAGCCCGCGCACCCTTGGAGACCTGAAGGATCAGGGGGGCGTTCAGGTCCCGGGCAGCTTCGGTAATACCCTGAACGATTTCCATGTTGTTAACGTTGAAAGCGCCGACAGCATATCCTCCGGCATAGGCTTTCTTAAACATTTCAGTGGATGTGACCAAAGGCATGGGGAATCAACTCCTTTTATATTTTTGTAACGTCTTAATTTTAACAGGAATGGTTGAAAAATGCAATAGGTCATGCTATGATATTATATGTGAAATATCGGCTATTTTGCATGGGCTATGCAGCCGTATGAAAGCATTCAAAATATTTTAGGAGGATTCGATCATGAGCGAACTTCGCGGAGCATGTATCATTGGCCAGTCTGGCGGCCCCACCGCCGTCATCAACGCCAGCGCCCAGGGGGTCATCCAAACCGCCCTGAAGCAGGGCTGCATCACCCAGGTGCTGGGTGCTGCCCACGGCATCAAGGGTGTATTGGAGGACAAACTGTACGATATGTCCAAGGAGGATCCTGCCGAGCTGGATATCATGAAGTACACCCCCTCCTCTGCCTTGGGTTCCTGCCGGTATAAACTGGCTGATCCGGACAAGGATGACACCGACTATAAGCGGATCCTGGAGATTTTCAAAAAGCACAATGTCCGTTATTTCTTCTATAATGGCGGCAATGACTCCATGGACACCTGCAACAAGATCAGCAAGTATATGCAGAAGGTTGGCTATGAGTGTCGGGTCATGGGCGTTCCCAAAACCATCGACAATGACCTGAACGGTACCGATCACTGCCCCGGCTTTGCCTCTGCCGCCAAGTATATCGCCACCTCCTGTGCCGAGGTGTGGCAGGATGCGCACGTCTATGACACCGGGATGGTCACTGTGATCGAGATCATGGGCCGCCACGCCGGTTGGCTGGCCGGTTCCGCTGCTCTGGCCTCCCTTACCGGCTGTGGTCCCGACCTTATCTATCTTCCTGAGGTCGATTTCAATATGGACCAGTTCCTGGCTGATGTGAAGGCTGTGTATGAGAAGACCGGAAAGTGTATGGTGGCTGTATCTGAGGGCATCCATTACGCCGACGGCCGCTTTGTCTCTGAGGCAGAGACTTCCGCCACGGACGGTTTTGGCCACGCACAGCTGGGTGGTCTGGCCGCCCTGCTGGCCGCCGCTGTGAAAAATGCCACCGGGGCCAAGGTCCGCGGCATTGAACTGAGCCTGCTCCAGCGCTGCGGTTCCCATGTGGGCTCCAA
>CANPNN010000157.1 GCA_947575475.1 uncultured Pseudoflavonifractor sp. | reverse complement strand
CGTTGTAGATGGAAGCCCGCATACCGCCCACGTTGCGGTGGCCCTTCAGGTTGGTGAAGCCGGCGGCGGTGGCCTGGGCCACGAACTTGGCGTCCAGCTCCTCGCTCACCGAGCGGAAGGTCACGTTCATGTCGGAACGGCTTCCCGGCTTGGCCGCGCAGGTGAACAGCTTGGAATCGTCCAGCACGTCATAGAGCATCTGGGCCTTGCCGTGCTTGATCCTCTCCATGCCCTCTACTCCCCCCTGGCTCTCCAGCCAGTCCAGCGTCAGGCCCAGCATGTAGATACACCAGCAGGGGGGCGTGTTATACATGGAGTCCTTGTCGACCATGGTCTTGTAGCCCAGCATCAGGGGGGTGTAGGGCAGCTCCTGGCCCGCCAGATCCTCCCGGACAATGACCACCGTAAGCCCCGCGGGGGCCATGTTCTTCTGGGCTCCGGCGAAAATGACCCCGTACTTGCTCACGTCCACCGGCCGGGAGAGGATGTTGGAGGACATATCGCACACCAAGGGCACCTCCCCCGTCTCCGGGACATACTGCCACTCGGTGCCGTAGATGGTGTTGTTGGCGCAGTAGTAGAAGTAGCTGGCCTTGGGGTCCAGCTTCAGCTGGGACTGGGCGGGAATGTAGGTGTGGTTCTCGTCCTCGCTGGTGGCGGCCACGCTGATCTCGCCGTACTTCAGGGCCTCCTTATAGGCCAGCTTGGAGAAGTTGCCCGTCACGGCGTAATCCGCCCTGCCCGTAGCCCCGATGAGGTTCAGGGGCACGGCGGAAAACTGGGTGGAGGCGCCCCCCTGGAGAAACAGCACCTTGTAACCCTCGGGAACGTTCAGGGCCTTGCGAAACTTGGCCTGGGTGTCGTCAAAGATCTTCTGGAACACCTTGGACCGGTGGCTCATCTCCATCACAGACATTCCGGAACCTTGATAATTGGTGATCTCCCGTCCCGCCCGCTCCAGGGCCTCCAGGGGCAGCATGGAGGGGCCGGCGGAAAAGTTGTACACTCTGTCCATAATAAAACCTCCTTGGGGTCAGCCCTCGTGGGCCGCTTTCAGGTCCTGGGTCTGTTCGATCTCGGTGAGCATATCCACCCTCGTCCCATGGCGGCCGCCCTCGAATTCAGCGCCCACCCACTCGTCCACGATCATCTTGGCGGTCTCGATCCCGATGACCCGGGCGCCAAAGGCGATGATGTTGGTGTTGTTGTGCATTTTGGAGAGTTTGGCGGTGTATGGCTCGCTGCACACACAGGCCCGGATCCCCTTCACCTTATTGGCCGCCAGAGAGATCCCCACCCCGGTGCCGCAGATGAGCACGCCGCCGTCCACCTTCCCGTCGGCCACCAGCCGGGCCACCTTGTAGCCCAGCACCGGATAGTTGCAGCTCTCGGTGGTGCAGACGCCCACGTCTACGACTTCAATGCCCTTGGCCTCCAGATGCGCCTTGATCTCATTCTTCATGTCCACCGCGGAATGGTCGTTGCCGATGGCCAGCTTCATATCAGATTCCTCCTCGTTTTCATTGGGACTCTTTAATGTATTATTATATGTCTTTTTCTTAACAGTTTCAAGGGCAAAGTCCACAAAAAAAACGCCGTGGACCCGTCCACGGCGTTTCTCTTTTGTTTTTTAGTCGGTCACGTAGGGCAGCAAAGCGATCTGACGGGCCCGCTTCACCGCCACGGTCAGCTGACGCTGATGCATGGCGCAGGTGCCGGTGGTCCGGCGGGGCAGGATCTTGCTGCGCTCGGACAGGAACCGCTTGAGCTTGGCCGCGTCCTTGTAGTCGATGTGCTCCACCTTGTCGGCGCAGAAGGTGCAGACCTTACGGCGCTTGCGTCCGCGGGGGCGCATCTCTTTTCCAGTATCCATAGGCATGGGAAATTCCCTCCCTTATTTCAAAATATGGCCGTCCGCGTCAGAACGGCAGGTTGTCCTCGTCGCCCACCAACTCGGTGAACTGGTCCTCCCCCGTGGGGGCGGCGTAGCCGGGGGCGGGCTGCTGGGCGGCGGGAGCGCCATAGCTCTGGCCGCCGTAACTGCCGCCATAGCTTCCGCCGCTCTCTCCCTCCCGGCGGGAATCGCCGAAATAGAAGTTCTCCGCCACCACCTCGGCGGCGGTGCGCTTGTTGCCGTCCCGGTCGGTATAGGGGCGGATCTGGAGCCGGCCCTCCACCACGGCCATGCGGCCCTTGGTAAAGTAGCGGCTGATGAACTCGGCGGTCTGGCGCCAGGCGACCACGTTGATAAAGTCGGTCTCCCGCTCACCGGTCTGCTTGTTCTTAAAATCCCGGTCTACCGCCAGACGCACCGTGGCCACCGGGGTCCCGGTGGGGGTGGTCCGCAGCTCCGGGTCGGCCACCAGCCGACCCATGATAATGATACGATTGAGCATCCCGGCTCCTCCTTACTCGTCCAGGCAGACGATCATGGAACGCATCACGCCGTCGGTAATACGGAAGATACGGTCCAGCTCGGCGGGGAAAGCGGGAGCGGCGGAGAAGGTCAGCCGGACGTAATGCCCGTCGGTCTGATCCTGGATGGGGTAGGCCAGACGGCGCTTGCCCCACTCGTCCACCTCCACAGAAGTGGCGTTGGTCTCAGCCAGGGTCTTGAACTTCTCTACCAGAGCGGCGGTGTCCTCCTCGTTCTTGCGGGGGTCGATGATGAACACGGCCTCGTAGTTCGCGTTGAGCTTTGCCATTTTTTGTGCACCTCCTTATGGTCTTGTGGCCCCCGGCACCTCCGGGAGCAAGGAGCTCTGTCTTTAGACAGGCTATATTATTATAACGGAATTTTGTGGATTGTCAAGAAAAAATGAGCGGGTTTTTATCTATTTCGATCCGGTCGGCCAATTCCGCCCCCCGGATCAGGCCCTGTCTCAGATAGTGAAGATTATGCTCACGCTCCATGATCCCCCGGCATTCCAGCACCTGCCGCAGAAGCTCCGCCCGCCGGTCGTCCAGCTTGCCGCACAGTTGGGCGCAGAGCCTGTCGTACTTCTCCGCCAGGTCCTGATACCAAACGCTCTGGGCCGCAGGGCTTTGGTCGAAATCCATCTCTGCCAGCAGTATGGTCAGCCAGGCCGACTCTTTCTTTTTTTTATACATAGTTTTCACCTCTTTTGAGTAGCATAGCAAAGTAATACAATGTTTGTCAACACTTTTGTTAAACAATGTTTTACAATGGATAACAAGATTGGAGGTGATTCCCGTGAAAACTGATACGCAGATATGCTTCCGCACCACCAGTGAGTTCAAGGCCCGTCTGGAGGCCCAAGCCAAACGGGAACACCGGGCCTTATCCAATCTTATCACCCTGGTACTGGAGGAATATCTGGACCGGGCAGAACCGAAAGAGTAAAAACCAGCCCTTAAAAAGGGCTGGTTTTTTTACTTGACGAATTCCTATGTTTTTGCTATTATATGGATAGAATTCCCAGTAAACTGCTCATATTTATTTCACATTGAAAGGAGTCCTATCATTTATGATGAAACACAGTCGTGACCGCCTCCAGGGCTTCCTGGCCGGCATTCTCACCACCGCCCTTGCCCTGGGTCTTGGCTCCGCCGCCCTTGCCGCGGGCCGCTCCATCCAGATCGAGGACGGCATCACCG
>CANPNN010000156.1 GCA_947575475.1 uncultured Pseudoflavonifractor sp. | reverse complement strand
AGGAAGGGTGAGGGTCGCATAGTAGGGGGCGGTGGTGAGCTTTTCGTTTCCGATGAATTTGGTGCGGCCAAATTCATCATCCTTCTTGGTATCGCAAATAGCGTTGAAGCTCTTTACAGACGCACTCAGCACGGCGGGATCGGCGCCGATCTGTTTGGCCAGCTCCTCAATGCTGTCCGCACGGAACAGAAGCCCTTCGGAAATCAACTCCTCCACATCTACGCCGTCGGCGGTCCTGCCGTCAGTGATGGTGGTGCTGTTGGCATCGGAAAGAAGATAGCTCTTTCCCGCACCGATCATTGCGGCGGCCAGGGTCCGGTCATCCGCATCTTCCTTTACAAAGCGTTTGCCTGCACCGTTCACCATCATGTTGGTGTAGGCGCACACGTAGGGAGAAACGCCGGTGTAGTAGGAGGTGCCATGTACAAACATCTGGACCTTCTCCATGTCGATCAGCTCGGCGCCGGCGGCCTGGGCCATCACCAGACCATCGCCGGTAATGCCCGCGCTATTGTCGCTGGCAAAGTCATCGGGCAGGGTGGGATACCACTCGTTATACTCGTTGATAAGCGCCACATTGCTGCCCACACCGCCAGTGGCCAGGATCACGCCCTTGGATGCCTCGACCACATAGGACGTCCCGTCGCTTCCCTCGGCGCGAACCCCGGCCACCCGGCCGTTGTCCACGATCAACTCCTTACCGCTGACCTCGGTCATATACTCTACGGGGATCTTGGCCGCAAGGCCGTTATTTTGAAACAGCTCGATCATCATCGCGCTGTTCCGCTGCTTGCCCTCTCCCTTGTTGCGGCGGGCCCGCTGGGCGTCGAGCACCACTTTGCCGGAGTCGCTGGCCTTGCCCGCAATTATATCGCTGCTCCATGTAAAGCCGCTCTTCTCCATCCACTTATAGCACTCATAGCTGGAGGAGCAGTACCGCTCAACGAGCTTGGTATCCGCGGTAAAGTTGCCGTCTGCATACACCTGCAGCATATGGAACTCTTCCGAGTCAAACATATAGTCGGCGCCGGAGGCCTTATAGTCCGCATACTGCTTTTTGACCGCCGCCTGCCAACGGGCCATGTCGTCATTCTTCGGCTCCAGCGCAAGGATCGCCTCTACATCCCCGTGCATCTTGTCGTTCATCTCCGCCTTTTTGGATACCTCCTGATTGCCGCAGGCGTAGTAGGCGCCGCTGAGCAGGGTCGTTCCGCCAAGAGCCGCGGTCTTTTCCAGGACGATCACCTTTACGCCCTGCTCCGCCGCCGCCTGCGCCGCCGCAAGGCCGGCTCCGCCGCCGCCCACGATCACTACATCCGCGGACAGCCTGACCGTATCCCCCTTGCCTGCCTCGTCGGCCGAGGGCAAAGTCTTCAGCAGGGCAATATCGCCGCCGGCCTTGGCAAGGGCGTCCTCCACCGCAGCCAGAAGGCCCTTGCTGGAATAGGTGCAGCCAGAGACCGCGGTAATATTCAGGCCCTGGCCCTCCACCACCTTGCCCGGAAGCCGCTCCAGAGCGGTGGTCCCTATCCCGGCAGTCTCCTTATTCTCCAGCACCTCCACAGAGACGATGCTGGTTTCGTTCACTGTAACAGAGACCGTAATGGCGCCGCCGAAGCCCTGACCCTCGCCGGTATAGGTGCCGGGAGTAAAGCTGACGGCGGGCCGGGCGGGAAGGGTGATCTTGTCGCTGGCCAGCTTGGCCACGTCAGGATCGGCTTTGTCCCACTCCACGTTGACGCCCAGCAGCTCGCTGAGGTAACGCAGGGGAACATAGGTGGCGCCGTCATAGGCAAATACCTCGGCGGCTTCCCCGTTGGACTTGGTGGGGGTGACGACCTGGCCGTTGATGCTCAGGGTCATGGGGGTGACGGTGATGTTCTTCTCCGTCCCGGCTGCCAGAGCAACTGTGCCCATAACCATGGCTGTGGCCAAGGCGAAGGCTGTGATCCGCTTTTTCATCTTTTTCCTCCTTTTTTAATGGCTCTCTCCTGCCTGAAAAACAAGCGAGACGGGGTATGCCGTCTGATTTTATTATACCAAATTTCTTTCTTTTTTCAAGGATCCTTTGTCAACGGTCAACAAACCATTTCCCCGCCTTGCGCACCCCCAACTTTCCGCAGGAGAAAGCGCCATACCCGGGCGGCGCATCCGGGAAGGCGCGCCCTGCAAAGCGGGTTGGTTCGTGGATGCGGGATCACTCCAGCTGGAACTGGCCGGTGTAGAGGCGGTAGTAGCGGCCCTGCTGGTCCAAAAGCTCCTGGTGGCTGCCCTTCTCTTCGATCTCGCCGTGCTCGATGACCACGATGCAGTCGGAATTTCGCACCGTGGAGAGCCGGTGGGCGATGACAAAGACCGTCCGGTTCTCCATCAGGGCGTCCATGCCCTTTTGGATGAGGGCCTCGGTCCGGGTGTCGATGGAGGAGGTGGCCTCGTCCAGGATCATCACGGGAGGGTCGGCCACGGCGGCCCGGGCGATGGCCAGGAGCTGGCGCTGGCCCTGGCTCAGGTTGGCCCCGTCCCCCGTCACCAGGGTCTGGTAGCCGTCGGGAAGGCGGCGAATGAAGGAGTGGGCCCCCGCCGTTTTGGCCGCGGCGATACACTCCTCGTCGGTGGCCTCCAGACGGCCGTAGCGGATATTCTCCATCACGGTTCCCGTAAAGAGGTGGGTATCCTGCAAAACGGCCCCCAGGGAGCGGCGCAGGTCGTCCTTTTTGATCTGCTTGACGTCGATGCCGTCGTAGGTGATGAGGCCGTCCTCGATCTCATAGAAACGGTTGATAAGGTTGGTGACGGTGGTCTTGCCCGCGCCGGTGGAGCCTACGAAGGCGATCTTCTGCCCGGGGTTGGCGTAGACGGACACGTCCTTTAAGATCCGCTTGCCGGGGACGTAGGAGAAGTCCACATTGGTGAAGCGGACCGCCCCCTTCAGCTCGGTATAATAGTACTCCTCCCCCTCCACGCTGCGGACGGCTCCCCGGACCCGGTGGAGGGTGGTCTTTTCCCCGCCGGCATATTTCCAGGCCCAGCGGGAGGTCTCGGTGGGGGCGGCAAGCTCCGCGAGGCCCTCCGGTCCCTCCTCCACGGGGACCAGGGTCAGGGCCCCGCCCTTGGGGACCTTCCAGGCCCAGCAGCCGGTGCGCTCTCCCTCCCCGGCGGGGGTCAGGGTCCCATTCTCCTTCCGCACCGCCGTCAGGGTCACCGTCCCCTCGTCCACCTCGGGCTGGGCGTCCATGACCTCAAAGATACGCTCGGCCCCCGCCAGGGCGGCCAGGATGGTGGTCAGCTGCTGGGAGATCTGGTTCAGAGGCTGGCTCACCTGCCGGGAATAGTTGAGATAGGTGGTAAAGCCGCCCAGATCAAAGCCGCCGAAGATAGCCAGCAGTCCTCCCACCATGGCGGTGACGGCGTAGCCCACATGGTTCAGGTTCCCGGCGATGGGCATGACCGCCATGGCGTAAAACCGGGCGCTGGAGGCCGCCTGGCGGTACTCCTCGTTGAGCTGGGCAAAGCGGGCCTTGGCCTGGTCCTCATGGGTGAAGGCCTTGACCACCTTCAGCCCCTCTATCATCTCCTGGATGTTGCCGTTGACCCGGCCCAGGGCGGCCTGCTGCTCCCGGT
>CANPNN010000155.1 GCA_947575475.1 uncultured Pseudoflavonifractor sp. | reverse complement strand
AGACCATGTGGTGCGGAGAGCTGGAGTGCGAGCTGAAGATGAAGGAGGAGGCGGGTATGTCCTCCCGCTGCATCCCTCTGGAGCAGGAGCATTTGGCGGATACCTGCCCCATCTGCGGCAAGAGCGCCAAGCATATGATCTACTGGGGCGTGGCCTATTAAAGAGTCCCGGCACAGACGCCTTTGCAAATAAAAAGATCCCCGGACCAACGGTCCGGGGATCTTCTATTTGCGGCGTGCGCCGCGGCTCAATACCGCTCGGCGCTGTTGGGGGAACCGGAGGGGGCGGCGGAGCCTTCAAGGGCCTTTGCAAAAATGGGATAGGCATCGTCGGCCACATCCAGCAGGCGGTAGAGAAGCTCTATGGCTACGTCGGAAGGGTTCTGGGTCTCGGCGGGCATGTCCGCTTCGATGGTCACACTGCCGTTGTCCCGGTAGACAAACCGGAAGAAACGGTATCTCCCGTTGACCTCGTTGCAGACCTTCAGGGCCTTTTCCTCCTTGCCCGCGGGGACTGTGACATATTGAAAGACCCGAAGGGCCAGGTCCTCTCCCCTGTCCACGTCCCCCGAGATCAGGAGGACCTGAAGGGACCGCCCCGACTTCAGGTCAAAGCCGGTGACAATGGCGGAGGCTTTTCCGTCGGGGTGCTCGTCCACTTTGTAGTTCCAGTTTTGCTCTTTGAAGGCCGCCTCTACGGCTCGGGTAGTCTTGGCGATCATGGGTCATCCCTCCTAATTATTTCTAACGCTGAAGTTATCATAGCAGATTTGTTTCAAAAACTCAAGGGTGCGGGATCCCTCCAGCCCCCCTACAAAAATTTTTTGTTGCCTTTTTTTCGGGATAGGCATATAATAAGCACAACCATTTCAAGTGAGGTCACCACCATGAGCCGTTCTCCCCTCACAACCGCATCCTTTTTCTCCTTTCCCTATGCCCGATTTACGGGCATGGGCTATTTTGCTGTGGAGAGATAGGATGGACGAAATGAGCCTGTCCGGGCGTTTTGGGCAGGGAAACCCAGGTATCGTCGGGGTCTCATTGATGTTCATCATCAATGAGACCCTTTTTATTACCCTGAAAAGGAGAGATATTGTATGGTCGTCGTAATGAAGCCGGGTACCCAGCAGCGAGAGATCGACAAGCTGGTGGCCCAATTCCAGCTCCAGGGACTCCAGGTGGGGATCACCGATGGCGTGGACTGCACCATCCTGGGCCTGGTGGGAGACACCACCGCTGTGGACATGGACAAGATCTCCATCAACGAGCACATCGAGCGGGTCATGCGGGTATCCGAGCCCTACAAGCGGGCCAACCGGAAGTTCCACCCGGAGGATACTACAGTCAAGGTTGGCTCCGCCGCCATCGGCGGGGGGAATTTTTCCGTCATTGCAGGACCCTGCTCAGTGGAGAGCGAGGAGCAGATCATCGAGGTGGCACGGGATGTGCAGGCCTCCGGGGCCGCCATGCTCCGGGGCGGGGCTTTTAAGCCCCGGACCTCCCCCTACTCCTTCCAGGGCATGGGGATCCCCGGACTGGACCTGCTGCTGGAGGCTAAGGCGGCCACGGGTATGCCCATCGTCACCGAGCTGATGAGCGAAAAATACTGCCAGCTTTTTGAGGACAAGGTGGATATCATCCAGATCGGCGCCCGGAATATGCAGAACTTCGACCTTTTGAAAGAGGTGGGTAAGCTCTCCAAGCCCGTCCTTCTCAAGCGGGGCCTGTCCTCCAGCTACGAGGAGTGGATCATGTCGGCGGAGTATATCATGTCCGAGGGCAACGAGAACGTGATCCTCTGCGAGCGGGGCATCCGCACCTTTGAGACTTACACCCGCAACACCCTGGACGTGTCCGCCATCCCTGCCGTCAAGCGGATGAGCCACCTGCCCGTGGTGGTGGACCCCTCCCACTCCGCCGGGATGTACTGGATGGTGGAGCCGCTGGCCCTGGCGGCGGTGGCTGCGGGGGCAGACGGGCTGATCGTCGAGGTCCACAACGATCCCCCCCACGCCAAATGCGACGGGCAGCAGTCCCTGACCCCGGAGCACTTTGACCGCCTTATGGGAAAAATGAGCGCCATCGTTGACCTGGTGGGGAAAACAATGGTAAAATAAAAAGAAGTGCGGAGAACAGGTCAACCGAGGGGCTAACGACGGAGCGGAGCGAAATTTTGGAGAGGGGCAACGCCCTTCGGAGAAATTTTGCGAAGTCGGAGGAGTTAGAGGCTGAGGCGCCTTGACCTGTTTGCAGCATAACAGCCCGTAAAATGTAAGGAAGTGAGCCGATGAAGACCCTCCATATCGACCTGGGTTCCCGCTCCTATGACATCCACATCGCCTCCGGTCTGCTGGACCGGGCCGGGGAGGAGATCAAAAAAGTTTGTCCCAAAGCAAAACGGCTGGCCATCGTCACCGACGCCAATGTGGATCCCCTATACAGCGCCCGGGTGGAGGACAGCTTGGAGGCCGTCGGCTTTGATACAGGGCTCTTTACGGGTCCCGCCGGGGAGGGAGCCAAATGTGCCACTCACCTGGCCGCTCTCTGGGAGGCCATGATGCACTTCGGCCTCACCCGCACCGATGCTGTGGTGGCGTTGGGAGGCGGTGTGGTTGGGGACCTGGCGGGCTTCGCCGCCGCCACCATCCTCCGGGGGGTGGACTTCATCCAGATCCCCACCACCCTCCTGGCCCAGGTGGACTCCTCGGTGGGGGGCAAGGTGGCCATTGACCTTGCCCACGGGAAAAATCTGGCGGGAGCCTTCTGGCAGCCCAGGCTGGTGCTCATGGACCCGGAGACCCTGAACACCCTGGACGACAAGACCTTCTCCGATGGTATGGCCGAGGTCATCAAATACGGCTGTATCGCCGACAAGGACTTCTTCGACTTCCTCCGCGCCCACCCCTCAAGGGCGGAGATCATGGCCAATATCGAACACATACTGTATACCTGCTGTGATATAAAACGCTCTGTTGTGGAGGAGGATGAGCACGACACCGGCCGCCGGATGATCCTGAACTTCGGGCATACCATCGGCCACGCCTATGAGCTGGCGGGGAACTATGAGACCTGGACCCACGGGCAGGCGGTGGCGGCGGGGATGATGGCCGCCCTGAAGCTGGGCGCGGCGCTGAAGATCGGCCCGGCTTCCCTGACGGGGGAGCTGGCGGCGCTTTTGGAAAAGTGGGGGCTCCCTACCGCCATCTCCTGCGGCAGGGACGACTACGCCGCCGCTGTGGGGCGGGATAAGAAGGGGGCGGGAGAGGACATCACTCTGGTCCTCCTGGAGGAAATGGGCCGTTCCCTCCTTTACAAGCTACCCAAGGCGCGGCTGATGGAGCGATTGGAGGTTTTGCCATGACTCTTACCATCACTCCCTCTAAGCTGAGCGGAAAGGTGACCCCACCCCCCTCGAAATCTCAGGCTCACCGGGCGCTGATCGCCGCTTCTCTGGCGGAGGGGGAGAGCGTGATCCGCAACGTCTCCCTCTCCCAGGATATCGAGGCCACCCTCCGCTGCCTTGCCGAGCTGGGGGCCGAGTGGACCCTGGAGGGGGATGCGGTCACCGTCCGGGGTATGGGGGCCAACCCCATGTCCCCTCATCGGCGGCTGGCCCTGCCCCGCCTGGACTGCGGGGAGTCGGGCTCCACCCTCCGTTTCCTCATTCCCATCGCCCTGG
>CANPNN010000154.1 GCA_947575475.1 uncultured Pseudoflavonifractor sp. | reverse complement strand
CATCTCCCCCGTCTGGCTGGACAGGGGCGGGATGATATCGTTGCAGTCGGCCAGCAGCATGGCGTGGGGCAGCTCGATGGGGGCGTTCTTCCGCACCGCCACCCGGGGCGGAATGCGGCTCATCACCGTACCCTCCGTTGCCCGAACAGCCGTTTCGGAGCCTGGCTCATAATCATACTGCTCCAGGTCCACCTTCCCCACCAGCCCCCGGCGGACACGGCCGTTTTTCAGCGTCCGCTCCACGTAGATAAGGGCGTCGGGAAACTCCTTAAACCGCCCCTCCCGCAGGTAACGGGTCATGGTGTTGTTGATCTCCATGATGTCGGTCTCCACATTGGGTCCGTCCAGACAGCTTTCAGGCAGGATGAGCCGGAGGGTAGAGGGGGCTCCGCCCACATACCGCTCCACCTGGGACCAATACTCCGGCTGAGAGGTATACTGGTCGCAGGCCACCACCGCCCACTTGCTGTATTCACAGTTCTGGGGCAGCAGGATATCGGCAGGGCCAAAGGCCAGGCCCTCAAACCCCTTGTTCATGCCTATCCCTCCCTCTCACAGAGCGCTCTTGATGGCGTTCAGCAGCTCGTCAAACTCCTCGTAGGCCGGCACCTCCGGATGCTCCGCCTTGATCTGGGCCGTGCTTTTAAAGAGGAACCCCGCCTTGCTCTGCCGGATCATTCCCAGATCATTGTAGCTGTCCCCAGCGGCGATGGTATCAAATCCACAGGACTGAAGGGCCTTTACCGTGGTCAGCTTGGACTGCTCACAGCGCATCCGGAACCCGGTGATCTCCCCATCGGAGGCCACCTCCAGAGTGTTGCAGAAGATCGTGGGCCAACCCAGCTTTTCCATGAGGGGCTTGGCGAACTGCTCAAAGGTGTCGCTGAGAATGATGACCTGAGTAAGGCCCCGCAGCTCATCCAGAAAGGCCTTTGCCCCGGGCAGCGGGTCGATTTTGGCGATGGTGGCCTGGATCTCTCTAAGCCCCAGACCGTGCTCCTTCAAAACTCCCAGCCGCCAGCCCATCAACTTATCGTAATTCGGCTCATCCCGGGTAGTCCGCTTCAGCTCAGGGATCCCGCTCTCCTCGGCAAAGGCGATCCAGATCTCCGGGACCAGGACCCCCTCCATATCAAGACAGACAACATTCATATGAAAGCTCCTTTTCAGAGAGTGTTTAAAAACCGCTCCAGCCGCTCCAAAGCCTCCCCCAGGTCCTTCATGGAGGCGGCGTAGCAGGCCCTCACAAAGCCCTCGCCGCCAGGGCCGAAGGCGGTACCGGGGATGACCGCCACATGCTCGGCTTCCAGGAATTTGTCGCAGAACTCCTCAGAGGTGAGGGCGGTGGAGCGGATGCAGGGGAAGGTGTAGAAGGCGCCCCGGGGCTCAAAGCACTCCAGGCCCAGGCGGCGGAAGCCGTCCACCAGGAAGCGGCGGCGGCCGTCGTACTCCTCCTTCATGGCCTCGATATCTCCATCGCCGTTGTTCAGCGCCTCAATGGCGGCATACTGGCTGGTGGTGGGGGCGCACATGATGGCATACTGGTGGAGCTTGGTCATGGCGGCAATGAGCGGCTTTGGTCCGCACACATAGCCCAGCCTCCAGCCCGTCATGGAGTAGGCCTTGGAAAAACCGTTGATCACAATGGTCCGTTCATACATGTCGGGGAGATTTGCCATGGACACATGGTGCTGTCCATAGGTCAGCTCGGCGTAGATCTCATCGGAGATTACCATGATATCGGTGCCCCGGAGCACATCGGCCAGAGCCTCCAGGTCCTCCCGGCCCATAACGCCCCCGGTGGGGTTGTTTGGGAAGGGCAGCACCACCGCCCTGGTCCTGGGGGTAATGGCCTCTCTCAGCTCCTCCGCCGTGAGCCGGAAGTCGTTCTCCACCTTGGTCTCCACCAGCACGGGCTGGGCGTGGAGCATAGAAACCAGCGGACCGTAGCAGACAAAGGATGGGGTGGGGATGATGACCTCGTCCCCCGGCTCCAAAAGGCACCGGAAGCACAGGTCCAGACCCTCGCTGCCTCCCACGGTGACCAAAAGCTGGCCCGTCGGGGCATAATCCAGGTCAAAGCGGCGCTTCAGGTATTGGGAGATAGCCTGCCGCAGGTCGGTGAGGCCGGCGTTGGGGCTATACTTGGTAAAGCCCTTTTCCAGGGAGTAAATGCCCGCGTCCCGGATGTGCCAGGGGGTCACGAAGTCAGGCTCCCCGATACCCAGGGAGATGCCCCCCTCCATGCCCTGGAGCAGGTCAAAGTATTTGCGGATCCCAGAGGGCTTGACCTCCTTGATCCTGCCGCAAAGGATCTTGTCGTAGTCTATCATCACTCAAGCACAAACCTTTCCTGCTGCTCTTCCCGCTTCTCGAAGATCAGGTGATTTTCCTTGTATTTGTGAAGGATAAAGTGGGTGGCGGTCCCCGTCACATCCTCGATGGTGGCCAGCTTCTCCCCCACGAAATGGGCCACCTCCTTCAGGGACCGGCCCGAGATGATGACCGTGAGGTCAAAGGCGCCGGACATCAGGTACACACTCTCCACCTCGTCATACTGGTAGATACGCTCGGCCACCCGGTCGAAGCCCTCCCCCCGCTGGGGGGTGACCTTCACCTCGATGAGGGCGGTGACCGCCTCCCGCTCGGTGCGGTCCCAGTCCACCACAGCCCGGTAACCCAGGATCAGGCGCTCGGCTTCCATCCGCTTGATCTCTCTCTCCACCTCATCGGCAGAAAGGCCCGTCATGGCGGCAAGCTGGTCGTGGTTCAGGGTGCAGTCGCTCTCCAAAAGCTGAAGAAGCTTGGTGTCATTTTTCACAAAAGTTCCCTCCATCCTTGCTGATTTAACAGCAGTATAATACGCCCGCGCCCGGTCCGCAACGGGAAATTTCAGCGAACGCCGCTTCTGGGGCTGCGGATGGGCCAGGGACTCAGCGACGCCTCCGGCCTTGGTCAATAGGTGTGTTCGCACACTTCCCTGATCTTGGCCTGGATGACCTTCAGGTCCTCAAAGGTCTCCGGGCGGCGGCGAGGATCCCGAAGCAAGGCCGCCGGGTGAAACAGGGCGATGCGCAGGATGCCGTCTCTCTCAAACCACTGCCCGTGCTCCCGGGTGATCTTAAAATCCTCCTTGATAAACTTCATGGCGGCGATCCGCCCCAGGCAGATAATGATCTTGGGCTGGATAAGCTGGATCTGCCGCTCCAGCCACTGGGCGCAGGCCTCCTGCTCAATGTTCAGGGGGTCCCGGTTCTGGGGTGGGCGGCATTTGACCATGTTGCCGATGAACACATTCTTCTCCCGGCTCAGGTCAATGATCTCCAGCATATCGTCCAGCAGCTTGCCTCCCCGGCCCACAAAGGGACGGCCCGTCAGGTCCTCGTTCTCTCCCGGGCCTTCTCCGATGCACATGACCTCGGCGGTCTGGACCCCCTCCCCAAAAACCACGTTATGCCGGGTGTCCGCCAGAGCGCAGCGGCGGCAGGCCATACACTCCTCCCGCAGAGCTTCCCATTGGTCCATATCTCCATCCTCCCTTTTCTTTTTATCCTATTGTAACACAACCTCGTCCAAAAGCAAAGGCAGGATTTGTGGCGATTCCCCTTCTTTTTGGTCTCTCCCTCTTTATCTTGGTAAATGTCAAGAAGAATTTTGACACACGGGGGTAGAGTGTAACACAAAACAAG
>CANPNN010000153.1 GCA_947575475.1 uncultured Pseudoflavonifractor sp. | reverse complement strand
CACCGGGGAGGTGACTGAGAACGTCCCCGCCATCCCCGAAGACTACAACACCTACTCCGCCGCCCTGGAGCTGGAACCGCCTATCACCGAGCCAACAGAGACCCCCGCCCCGACCCAGCAGCCCGGCAGTCTCAACAGCCAGGCCGAGAAGTTGGCAAACAAGTTGAAAACCCTGGGCCTGTTTCTGGGGGACGAGCACGGCAATTTCAATCTGGACAAGGCCCCCACCCGTGTGGAGGCCCTGGTCATGCTGATCCGCGCCCTGGGGGAGGAGCCCCAGGCCAAGGCCGCAGGCAAGACCCACCCCTTTACCGACGTGCCTGCCTGGGCCGACGGCTATGTGTCCTGGGGCTACGCCAAGGGGTACACCAAGGGCGTTTCCGCCTCAGAGTTTGGGACAGAGAGTACCGCAAGCTGCGAGATGTATCTCACCTTCCTGCTCCGAGCCTTGGGCTACACCGAGGGAGCGGGGGCGGACTTCACCTATGACAGGCCCTTCCTTCTGGCCTATGACGCAGGGGTGTTCCTCCCCTGCATCGACTTTACCGACTTCCGCCGTTCCGATGTGGTGGAGGCCACGGTAGCGGCCCTGTTCGCCTTTGAAAAGGGCGGCTTTTCTATCCTCCATGAGCGGCTGGCAAAGGCAGGAGCCTTCACCCAGGCCCAGTTTGACGCAGCTTTCCCTGTCAACCCGTTTTTAGAGGTCCGGCAGGTACAGACCGCTGTGGATCAGGCCATGTCCGAATACTGGGCGGAGGTCCAGCCCGAAAACTCTACCGCAGTCCGTACCCATACCACCATTTTGCTGGACTACGACTACAGCGCCGCCGCTCAGGCATACACCGTTCTGGTCCTGTCCCTTATGGTGGGGCAGGAGTTGGTGGATGGACAGGTCCAGACCCCTCTCACCAGTGCCCTCAACGCATACTCCGTCCAACTCTCCTCCGATTTGAAGCTGCAGTACGCCACCTCCTTCTCCACCCTGTGGGGACAGGACTGGAAAAACCTGATCGGACGTTACAACAAACTTTTCTCCGAGGAGGAACTGCAAGCCCACGCCAAAGCCAAGGCCAAATTCCCAACCTCCACACCCCAGCCGGAGACTCACGGCTCCTATTCCCAGGCGGTAGCCGAACTGCGAAGCGGATTGGGCCACAGCAATGAGCAGACCTTTGAAACAGACGACTGCACCGTCTTCGTCTTTGACCGGGGCGGCTTTATGAATGCCCCCTCCGGAGCCATCCAGATCATCTACAAGGCCGGCTCCCTCCTGGGGGACGGCTATGTGCTGGACCCGCCCCATGTCCGCAGCGGTTGGCATATCACCCCCGCCGACTCCATGGACTATGACCCGGAGAAGGAAACCTTCACCTACTCTTATTTCTTCGACACCACCGCCTACGACTCCTCCATCCAAAGCTATGATACCCGGGTGGAGCCGGGGACCTTCACCTTCACGGTGGACCTGCCCACCGGAAAGGTCTACCGCGACTACCGCCCTGTGGACTACGCCGGGGCCATGGCCCATGTCACCCGAAAGCGCAACTCCGCCTCCGACAAAAACCAAGAGGTGGTAAAGACCCTGGAGTCCGACCTCTGCACCGCCGTCCTCACCAAAGGCCGGTATCTGGACCAATACGACGACTACATCCTCTCCCTGGTCTACAAGCCCGGCTCTCCCTTGGGAGAGGGGACCATCAAGCAACTCCTTCTCCCCTCCACCATCTACGCCGACGGCTATACCTACCACCCCACCGACCGCTCCCCGGACTCTCTGGAGCTCAGCCCGGACGGCAGGACCCTGACCTATGTCTACCGCTTCGATGAGGCTCTGATGAGTTTCCACGACGCCGGGACCTACACCTACACGGTGGACCTGGCCACAGGAGAGCTGAGCGTGGTCCATACAGCAGACTAAAACCCTTCGTTTCAGGCCGTCCGACGGATAGAAATATCCTTCGGATGGCTTTTTGATATGCCTTGCATTTCCTTTCCTTATCCGTTATAATAGATGCGATATTTTCCATGCAGCACAATTTCACAAGGAAAGCGTGATACCATGAAATACGATTTTGGTTCCATTGAGCCCAAATGGCAAAAGATCTGGAAGGAGAAGAAGTCCTTCGCCGCCCAAGACTTCGGCGACAAGCCCAAGTTCTACGGGCTGGTGGAGTTCCCCTACCCCTCCGGCCAGGGGCTCCACGTGGGCCACGCCCGGCCCTACACCGCCATGGACGTGGTGGCCCGGAAGAAGCGGATGGACGGCTATAACGTCCTCTTCCCCATCGGCTACGACGCCTTCGGTCTGCCCACCGAGAACTACGCCATCAAAAACCACATCCATCCCGCCAAAGTGACCCACGACAATATCCAGAACTTCCGCTCCCAGCTTCAGATGCTGGGCTACTCCTTCGACT
Source organism: uncultured Pseudoflavonifractor sp. (assembly GCA_947575475.1). The sequence goes on along the minus strand of CANPNN010000153.1, from coordinate 1,284 downwards.
ACGACCGGGAGGTCAACACCACCGATCCCACCTACTATAAGTGGACCCAGTGGATCTTCCTCCAGCTTTTTAAGAAGGGCCTGGCCTACAAGACCACCATGCCCGTAAACTGGTGCACCTCCTGCAAGTGCGTGCTGGCCAACGAGGAGGTGGTGGAGGGGGTCTGCGAGCGCTGCGGCTCCCCCGTCATCCGCAAGGAGAAGAGCCAGTGGATGCTCAAAATTACCGAGTACGCCCAGCGGCTCATCGACGATCTGGACGGCCTGGACTTCATCGAGCGGGTGAAGATCCAGCAGAAGAACTGGATCGGCCGCTCTACCGGCGCGGAGGTCACCTTCAAGGCCACCACCGGGGACGAGATCGTGGTCTTTACCACCCGGCCCGACACCCTCTTCGGGGCCACCTATATGGTCATCTCCCCGGAGCACAAGTACGTCAAGGAGTGGGCGGACAAGCTCACCAACCTTTCCGAGGTGGAGGCCTACGTGGCCGAGGCCGCCCGGAAGTCCGACTTCGAGCGCACCGAGCTGGCCGCCGACAAGGAAAAGACCGGGGTCATGCTCCAGGGGGTCAAGGCGGTCAACCCGGTAAACGGCAAGGAGATCCCCATCTTCATCTCCGACTACGTCCTGGCCTCCTACGGCACGGGGGCCATCATGGCCGTCCCCGCCCACGATACCCGGGACTGGGCCTTCGCCAAGAAATTCGGCTGCGAGATCATCGAGGTGGTCGCCGGCGGCGAGGATGTGCAGAAGGAAGCTTTCACCGCCAAGGACGACACGGGTATTTTGGTCAACTCCGAATTCCTCAACGGCCTCACCGTAAAGGAGGCCATCCCCGCCATCACCAAATGGCTGGAGGATAAGGGCATCGGCCACGAGCAGGTCAACTACAAGCTCCGGGACTGGGTCTTCTCCCGCCAGCGCTACTGGGGAGAGCCCATCCCCATGGTCTGGTGCGATAAATGCGGCTGGGTGCCCCTCCCCGAGGATCAGCTCCCCCTCACCCTTCCCGAGGTGGAAAACTACGAGCCCACCGACGACGGGGAATCCCCCATCTCCAAGATGACCGACTGGGTCTCCACCACCTGCCCCTGCTGCGGCGCGCCCGCCAAGCGTGAGACCGACACCATGCCCCAGTGGGCCGGATCCAGCTGGTATTTCCTCCGCTACATGGACCCTCATAACTCTGAGGCCTTGGCCTCCCCCGAGGCTTTGAAGTACTGGTCCCCCGTGGACTGGTATAACGGCGGCATGGAGCACACCACCCTCCACCTTCTCTACT
>CANPNN010000152.1 GCA_947575475.1 uncultured Pseudoflavonifractor sp. | reverse complement strand
AACTTTGAGTTACCGGTGAAAGGAGGTCTAGCCATGGAGAGAGAGCCGCTGCGTACGGGCGGCGAGTTGGAGGAGATCATCCGCCGTTACCAAAGCATGGTGTACGGCCTGGCCCTGGCCCGGACCGGGTCCCCCGCCGACGCCGATGACGTATTTCAGGAGACTTTTTTGGCCTATTACCGGGCGGGAAAAGTCTTCCGAGAGGAGGAGCACCGCAAGGCATGGCTTCTCCGCACCACCCTGAACCTGAGCCGCCGGGTGACCCAGTCCACCTACCGAAGGAAGGTGGTACCCCTGGAGGAGGGGGAGGGGGTGGCTCTGCCCTTCCGGGAGCCTGAGGAGAACCGGGTCTGGCAGGCCCTCCAGAGCTTGGGGGAGGACTATCGCCTGCCCCTGTATCTGTTTTACTTTGAGGAGCTGCCCACGGACCGGATCGCCAAGATCCTGACCCTTCGTCCCGGCACGGTGCGGATGCGCCTCAGCCGGGGCCGGGACCAGCTCCGGGAGTTGCTGAAAGGAGACTACTTTGATGAAGAATGAAATTTTCGCCTCCATGCGGGAGCAATTGGTTCCCGGGAAGGCGGCCCAAGCTGCCCTCCAGGTCCGACTTGAGGAGACATCCCATAAGAAGAAAGAGGTCCCTATGAAAAAATATCTCGCCGCAGTGGCCTGCGTCGCCCTGCTCCTGTGCGCCTACCCGGCCTACAACGCCCTGAAGCCGCAGTCCCCCAAGCTCCACAGCTATATCACGGTGGAGGGCAGCGACCCCGCTGTGATGAAAACATACCGGCAGGAGTCGGTGGACGTGGGGGGAGGGGACCAGGACCAGATCATGGCCCCGGAGGAGGTGGTGGAAGCCATGGAAGCGGCGGGCTTCTCCACCGAGGATATCGACCAGTACCAGGCCCTGGGCTATGAGATGACCTGGGCCAAGTGGTGGAAATTTGTGGATGAGCAAAAGAACAGCGAGGAGGCCGAGTCCTTCAATCTGGCCAGCCTGGAGGAGTTCTCCCGGCAGGAGCTCTCCGTCAATACCGGGGTGCTGGACGACCCGGTGGATGACCTTCCCGCCCAGCTGGGGGCCGATGGCTACCAGCTGCTGATGGCCCACTTCGGGGAGACCCTGCCCGACTGGTATGGCGGGGCCTATCTGGACGAGCACGGGACCCTCATGGTCCTGCTGGTGGAGAGCCGGGACCCGGGGGACAAGTCCCTGGAACTGGAGGTGCTGGATGCAGTAGGGAATATCCCCACAGGCTTTACCAATGCCAAATACAGCCGCAATGAGTTGGACCGGATAAACGACGAACTGCTTCACATTATGGATGGCACGGGAATATTTTCCTCCTTCGGTATCTATGACGACCAGAACCGCATCATTTTGGACGTATCCGAGCCCCTGCCGGAGGACATTCTGACCGCCATCGCCGAGATCGATCCCGATGATGACGCCATCCTGATCCGGGTGGTGGAGGGAAAGACAGCCATTACCGATGAGTGGGTAAAGGGCCCCGAGCCCATCCCCGAGCCTGTCGGAGAGCCCGCCCAGCCCGGCGGGGTGACGGTTCCCGATGTGGATGCCGTGGACCCGGAGGAGGGGGAGGACCCAACACCCCACTTCGCCACGGAAGCCCCCAATGACACTCCCGTCCCCGACGAGGACCTGGAGGCCATCGAGCCCTACTATGACGGTGGGATCAGCGACCTCCCCGCCAAGCGCCCTGGGAAGGTAGAGTCCGCCCACCATGACCTTCTGCCCCAGGAAGAGGAATAAGAGGAAAGGACAGGCGGAGAACCGCCTGTCCTTTCCTTAAGATATCACTTCTTGTTGTATGTATCACACCACTCCCGGACACAGCACTTGTCGCAGTAGGGCTTGGTCCGGGCGGTACACACGGCCCGCCCGTGGAGCACCAGCCGGTGGCAGAAATCATTGCTCTCCTCCGGTGGCAGGATCTTGCGAAGCTGGGTCTCCACCTTCCCCGGGTCCTTGGTCCCATCGGTAAGCCCCAGCCGCCCGGAGATGCGGATACAGTGAGTGTCGGCCACAATCGCCCCGGGGGCGTTGTAGAGATCCCCCAGCATCAGGTTGGCCGTCTTCCTTCCCACCCCCGGCAGCTTCAAAAGGTCCTCCATATTGTCAGGCACCTTCCCGTCAAAATCCCGCAGCAGCATCTTGGCACTCTCCACGATATCATGGGCCTTGCCCCGGAAGAAGCCGCAGGAGTGGATCAGTTCCTCCACCTCGTGCACGTCAGCCTCCGCGAAGGCCTCCAACGTGGGAAACCGGGCGTAGAGGGCGGGGGTCACCTGGTTCACCCGCTCGTCGGTACATTGGGCGGACAGCCGCACTGCGAACAGAAGCTCGTGGGGCTTGGGGTACTCCAGGGAGCAGATTCCCAAAGGATACTCCTGCTTCAATGCCTCGACGATAAAGGCCGCCTTTTCTTTCTTTTTCATGGCAAAACCCCCTCTTGCAAAATCGGTAAGAATATCATATCATAGAAAAAGGAAAAATGCGACAGGAAAATACCACTAAGGGGGAACCTACCATGCTGAAAGAAATGATGGATTATATCGCCGCCCAGGACCCGGAGCTGGGGGAGGCTATCAAGGCCGAGTACGCCCGCCAGCAGAGGAACATTGAGCTTATCGCTTCGGAGAATTTCACCAGCCCCGCGGTGATGCTGGCCCAGGGCAGCGTTCTCACCAACAAATATGCCGAGGGTTACCCGGGAAAGCGGTACTACGGCGGTTGCCAGTGCGTGGACCTGGCGGAGGAGCTGGCCCGCACCAGGGCCTGCAAGCTCTTCGGCGCCGACCACGCCAACGTCCAGCCCCACTCCGGCGCCCAGGCCAATTACGCCGTCTACACCGCCCTCTGCACTTCCGGTGATACGGTGCTGGGCATGGACCTCTCCAACGGCGGCCACCTGACCCATGGCTCCCCGGTAAACTTCTCCGGTAAGAATTACCGCATGGTGTTCTACGGCGTGGGGGAGGACGGCCGGATCGACTACGACAAGGTCCGGGAGATCGCAAAGAAGGAGAGGCCCAAAATGATCATCGCCGGGGCCTCCGCCTACCCCCGGATCATCGACTTCAAAACCTTCGGGGAGATCGCCCACGAGGTGGGGGCTTACCTCTTTGTGGATATGGCCCACATCGCCGGCCTGGTGGCGGCGGGGCTTCATCCCTCCCCCGTGCCCTACGCCGACGTGGTGTCCACCACCACCCACAAGACCCTCCGGGGTCCCCGGGGCGGTCTCATCCTCTGCAAGGAGGAGTACGCCAAGAAGATCGACTCTGCCATCTTCCCGGGCAGCCAAGGCGGCCCCTTGGAGCACGTCATCGCCGCCAAGGCGGTGGCCCTGGGGGAGGCTCTGAAGCCCGAGTTCAAGACCTATCAGGCCCAGATCATCAAGAATGCCGCCACATTGGCCCAAGGACTTTTGGACGAGGGCTTCGACCTGGTCTCCGGCGGCACGGACAACCACCTGATGCTGCTGGACCTCCGGCGCATGGGCCTCACCGGCAAGGAGCTGGAGAAGCGGCTGGACGAGGTGAACATCACCGCCAACAAGAACGCCGTCCCCAACGACCCGGAGAAGCCCTTTGTCACCAGCGGCGTCCGCATCGGCACCCCCGCCGCCACCAGCCGGGGCTTCAAGGAGGAGGAGATGGCGGTCATCGCAAAATGTATCGGTATGACAGCCAAGGAGTTTGATACCAAGGCCG
>CANPNN010000151.1 GCA_947575475.1 uncultured Pseudoflavonifractor sp. | reverse complement strand
AAACCTCCTTGGCTGGGAAGGCGGCTAAGGCCCTCCGAATGTCATTGTTGGTGACCGCCTCCCCCTGCTGCAGCCTATGGACCACAGGGTGGTCATAGGGGCGCAGGTGGTCGGTCAGAGCCATTACATGGCCCAGCTTCTTTCGCTTGGGCTTGGTGACCTTTCGTCGCTTACCATCGGCCAGCAGAAGCATCTGGCTTTCCTGGTCCACACCCACCACACAGAACAGCCCTTCCTTATCCCGCCCGGCGGTGGCCCGGACGATCCAGCCCCGGTAATCATACATCAGGCCAGCTCTCCATTCTCGTCCACCGTGAGCAGTTCAGGCTCTCCGTCAGTGATGAGGATGGTGTTCTCGTAATGGGCGGCAAGACTTCCGTCGGCGGACACGGTGGTCCACTTGTCGGGCAGCACCCGGACCCGCCAGTCTCCGGCGCAGACCATGGGCTCCACCGCGATGACCATACCGGGCTGGAAGCGGGCTCCATGGCCCGCCGCACCGTAGTTGGGCACCTCGGGGGCCTCATGCATCTTACTGCCGACCCCGTGGCCCACAAAATCCCGGACCACGCCATATCCAAAGCTCTCCACATACTGCTGCACCGCATGGCTCACATCGGACACCCGACAGCCTACCCGGGCGTTTTTCACACCTTCGAAGAAGCTCTGGCGGGTCACCTCAACCAGCCGTCTGGCCTCCTCAGAGACCTCTCCGCAGAAGTAGGTGGCGGCACAGTCTCCGTGGTATCCGTTGAGGAAGGCCCCCACATCCACAGAGACGATATCCCCTTCCTTCAACTTTCGGGAACCGGGGATACCATGGATGACGACCTCGTTTATCGAAATGCAGGTGGAGGCGGGGAACCCGCCGTAGCCCAGGAAGGACGGCTTGGCGCCGTGACTTTCGATGAACCTCCGGACCTCCCGGTCGATCTCTCCGGTGGTGATTCCGGGTCGAACAAGAGAGCCGGCCAGCTTGCGGGCCTGGGCGGTAAGCCGTCCGGCGGCCCGCATTTTTTCGATCTCACTGGGGGATTTGATGGAGATCATTTCCATACCTCAGACCCCCAAAATGGCCAGGATCGCCCTGTCCACGCTCTCAATACTTCCGGTGTTCTCCACCAGACGGAGCAAGCCCCGCTTGGCATAAAACTCCTTCAGTGGCTCCGTCTCCCTGTGATAGACGGTAAGACGGCCCCGGATCGTCTCCTCTGTATCGTCCTTCCTGTGGACCAGCTCACTGCCGCAGCGATCACATACGCCCTCCGCTTTGGGGGGCTGGACCTCCACATGGTAGGTAGCGCCGCAGTCAAGACACACTCGGCGACCCATAATCCGACGGGTCACCTCATCGTCAGAGACCTCAATGGAGATCACATGGTCAAAGTGGATCCCCGCATCCTCCAAAGCCTGGGCCTGGGCCTGAGTACGAGGTACTCCGTCCAGGATATAGCCCTTGGAGCAGTCCGGCTGGGCCACCCGCTCAGCCACCATGGGAATGATGACCTGGTCGGGGACCAGCTGTCCGGCGTCGATGAGGACCTTGGCCTTTTTCCCCAGCTCGGTCCCCGCCTTTACGGCGGAGCGGAGCATATCTCCGGTGGAGATGGTGGGGATGCCCAGTTTTTCACTGATAATGGCCGCCTGGGTGCCTTTGCCGGCCCCCGGAGGGCCCAGGAAAATCAGTTTCATAAACAGCCTCCGCTTACTCCAGGAAGCCCTTGTAGTGGCGCATCATAAGCTGCGCCTCCAGGGCCTTGCTGGTCTCCAGGGCAACGCCCACCACGATAATGATGGAGGTGCCGCCGATGGCCAGGCTGTCCTGCCCGATCACATTGCCCGTAATGATGGGGGCGATGGCGATGACGGACAGGAACATGGCGCCAAAGAAGGTGATCTTGTTCAGCACCCGCCGGATAAAGTCGGCGGTGGGCTTGCCGGGCCGGAAGCCGGGCACAAAGCCGCCGTTCTTCTTCAGGTTGTTGGCAACCTCGGTGGGATCGAACTGCATGGTGGAATAGAAATAGCTGAAGGCCAGGATCAGCAGGAAATAGACAATGGTGTAAATGACTCCGTTGGCGTCAAACACATCCAGGAATCCGCCCCAGAAGCCCTCGTCGCCGGCCTGTACGCCGGCAAAGGCGCAGACAGTGGCGGGCAGGGAGGCGATGGACTGGGCAAAGATGATGGGGAGCACGCCGGACATATTCACCTTCAGGGGAATATGGCTGGACTGGCCGCCGTACATCTTCCGGCCCACCACCCGCTTGGCATACTGCACGGGGATGCGCCGCTCGGCATTCTGGATATAGACCACAAACAGGATCATAGCCAGCGCGCCTGCCAGCACCAGGATGAGACCCCAGATGGGCATCTCAAACCGGCCCTCCTGAAGCTGCTTCGCCGCTTCCTCGCCCAGCGCCTCAAGGGCAGCGGGATCAAGGGGATGCAGGGCGTTATAAACGCCCTGGTACAAGGTCTGGATCAAAGTGGGCATCCGGGACAGGATACCGGCAAACAGGATCATAGAGATACCGTTACCAATGCCCTTCTCGGTGATCTGCTCACCCAACCACATGACGAAGGCGGAGCCTGCCACAAAGGTGATCACAATGACCAGTCCGGCCCAGAAGCCATTCACATCACCTGCGTTCAGCAAATTGTTGGTCCGCATGATGGTGTAGTAGCCGAAGCCCTGAAGAAGAGCGATGGCCACGGTGGTGTACCGGGTGATGGCCGCGATCTTTTTCCGGCCTTCCTCGCCGCCCTCCTTGGCCAGCCGCTCCAGAGCGGGAATGGCCACGGTGAGCAGTTCGATGATAATGGAGCTGTTGATATAGGGCTGAACGCCAAGGGCAAAGACGGCGGCCATAGAGAAAGCGGTGCCGTTCATCGTGCCCAAAAGCCCAAAGATGGTGCCGGACATGGATTCCATATAGGTTTTCATGGCCTCCACGTTGACAAAGGGCGTGGGAACGGCGGAACCCAGACGGAATACCAACAGCGCGAAGATGGTGAAGAGGATCTTATTCTTCAGCTCAGGCACCTTCCAAGCGTTCTTTAGTGTCTGGATCAAATCAGATCACCTCAGCCTTTCCGCCCGCAGCCTCGATCTTTTCCTTGGCGGAGGCGGAGAAGGCGGTCGCCCGGACGGTCAGCTTCTTGGTAAGAGAGCCGTTGCCCAGTACCTTCACGCCGTACTCGCACTTGGAAAGGATGCCCTTTTCCAGCAGGTCGCAGACATTGACGGTAGCGCCGTCCTCAAACTTGTTCAGGGAAGCCACGTTGATGGCCTCCAGCTTCTTTGCGAAGATGTTGTTGAAGCCCCGCTTGGGCAGCCGGCGGGCCAGAGGCATCTGACCGCCTTCAAATCCCACACGGACCCCGCCGCCGGAACGGGCCTTCTGGCCCTTATGGCCCCGGCCGCCGGTCTTGCCGTTGCCGGTACCCACGCCCCGGCCCTTACGCCAGGCCTTGGGGTTGGAGCCGGCCACGGGGGAGAGATCATGAAGATTCATTTCTCTTATCCTCCTTACTTGTCCTCGGTGACCTGCAGGAGGTAACCGATACTGGCGATCTTGCCCCGGGTAGCCTCGTTGTCAGGCTGCACGGTGGTATCGCCGATCTTCCGAAGGCCCAGAGACTCGGCGGTGGCCTTGTGCTTACAAAGGCGGCCGTTCAGGCTCTTGACCAGCTTGATATTCAAGCTCGCAGTTTTTGCTTTCGCCATTTCTTCCGCCCTCCTTAACCGACGATCTCTTCTACGCTCTTGCCCCGGATGGCGGCCA
>CANPNN010000150.1 GCA_947575475.1 uncultured Pseudoflavonifractor sp. | reverse complement strand
GGGAGGACAGCGAGAACCCGGTCTACTACGTCCAGTACGCCCACGCCCGCATCTGCTCCCTCATCGCCAAGGTGGTGGAGGCGGAGGGGGTAGCCGTCCCCGCCGCGGGAGAGGTGGACGCCGGCCTCCTGAACAGCCCCGAGGAGCTCTCCCTGCTGAAAACCATCGCCCGCTTCCCCGAGGAGCTGAAGCTGGCCGCCCGGGACTACGACCCCTCCCAGGTAAACCGCTACCTGGCCATTCTGGCCGGGGACTTCCACCGCTTCTACAACGCCCACCGGATCAAGGGGGAGACCCCCGAGCTGGTGAAGGCCCGCCTCAAGCTGGCGGATACGGCCCGCAGCGTCCTTGCCAACGGCCTGGGCCTTCTGGGCGTCACCGCGCCGGAGAAGATGTAACGCATAAAAAGCTGCCCTTCCTTTATGGGAAGGGCAGCTTTTTTTCTTCAAAAGGGGTCAGTCCCCCCGGACCATCCGCACCATATCCTGGGTGATATCGGTGGTATAGGGGTTGATGCACCGGTTGATAAGCTCCAGGCTCCCCTCGATCTCCAGCTCATAGACCGAGTGGCCGTGGTAGGTGGCCCCGCCGTCCCCCGGCAGGGTGCCGGTGGTCAGGTCGTCAAAGTTGAATTTCAGGGCCGGCTCCACAAACCACAGCATGTTCCCCAGGGTCAGGTCGGTCTTCACATACTTGGCAAACAGCTCCACATAGCTGCTCACCTTCTGGGGCTTGGACAATACCGCCTTGGCGATGGTCTTCACCATCTCCTGCTGGGTCCGGGTCCGCCCGATGTCCAGGTCGGGGTAGGCGGGGTAGACGTTGTCGGGGTACTCGCCGGGACCGTCGGAGTTGTTGCGGCAGCGGACCACCTCCAGGGCCTGCTTCCCGTTCAGGTGCTGCCAGCCCGGGTTGTAGTGGATGTGCAGGTCCTGGTCGGGGGCGTCGTAGTTCATATAGACCGGCACGTTGAAGTCCACGCCTCCCACGGCGTTGACGATCTCCACAAAAATATTGGTGTCGATGAGCACATAGTGGTCGATGGGAAAGCCCACGATCTCCCCCACGGCGGCCTTGAGCTGCTGGATGCCCCCGTCGGGGGGGTCATAGAAGTTTCCGTTGGAGTAGGCGGCGTTGAGCTTATAGTACTTCCACCCCTCCCGGTCCACCACCGTGTCCCGGGGGACCGAGACAAGGCCGATCTTCTGGTTCACCGTATCGTAGGTGCACACCATGATGGTGTCCGTGCTGCCGCTGACCTGGTCCTCCGCCGCCAGCAGGAAGGTCCAGGTGGCCTCCTTGCGCTGCAGGCCCTGCTGGCTCTCGTCCACGCCGGTGGTGGCGGGGTCGTCGGTAAAAATGGGATGGTTGGGGGCGGAGGGCGGCTCGGCCATGTCCGGCTGGCGGGAGATGGCCTTGTAGCCCAGCCACAGCCCCACAATGATGGCCGAGAGGACCACCAGGGTGGAGTATAGCCCCCGCGCCAGCCGCTGGAGGGGGGAGCGCCGGGAACGGCCCCTTCTCTTTTTTCTGCGTCGAGCTGCCAAAACATTCCCCCTCCTTTCCTCATACAAGTATGCCCCAAAAATATAATATCCACCATTGGCCTTGACCAACGGTGGATATTATACTTTTATTTTTGGGGGGACGCAAGACCCGAGGGAGAAAAATAAGAAAAAAGTTAGCTTTTGCCGTTCTGGCACAGGACCGCGGCGGTGAGGGAGTTCACCGCTCCCAGCAGGTCCACCAAAAGCTGGCTCTGGCAGGAGAGCTGCTCCAGGGCCTGGGTCATGGCCGCCGGGACGTCCTCTCCCAGGGAGCGGGCGGAAGGGGCGGTCTCCCCGATGGAAGAAGCCAGGGGGATGGGGTGGGGATAGCGGTGCATAGGCTCCTCCATGGGGGCAGCGGCGGCGGAGAGAAGCTCCTGCCGGGCGGCGGTCACCTTGGCGTGGGCCTGGGCGGCGGAGCGGTATGTACGGCTGTAACGCCTTGCCATCATAATAGTAGTACCTCCTTTCTCGTACCCCATCCTATGCTGCCGGTTGGAAAATGGCCCATCCGCTTGACAATATCCCGGTGAAATTGTAGACTGAAAGAAGAAACCAGCGAAAGGAATGATGAGCGTGAAACGAAGCCGCTTGCTCGCCCTTGTCTTAGGGCTGACCCTTTTATGCTCCTGCACCCCCAGGACTCCGGAGCCGACGCCCACCCCGGAGCCCACCACTGCCGCCGGCACTCCAGAGCCGGAGGATACCGACTTTTTCCATACCAACGTGGCCATGCTGAAGGGCCCCACAGGCCTGGGCTGCGCCGAGCTGATGGAGGAGACTGGGACGGGCGGGGACCCGCGCTGCCCCTACTATTTTTCGCTCTGCGCCGACCCTGCCGAAGCGGTAGCCGCCCTCACCAAGGGGGAAGTGGACATCGCCGCCCTGCCTACCAACCTTGCCTCCTCCCTCTACCACAAGACGGACGGAGACATCCAGCTTCTGGCCCTGAACACCTTTGGGGTCCTTTATATCCTGGAAAACGGAGATACCATCCAGTCTATGGCAGACTTGGAGGATAAGACCGTCCATGCCTACGGCCAAGGGGCCAACCCGGAGTTTATCTTAAACTACCTGCTGGAACAAAACGGGGTAGACCCGGCATCGGTGGAGATCCAGTGGCACCCCTCTACCGACGAGGTCTCCGCCCTCATGGCCGCTGGAGAGGCGGACGTTTGTATGCTCCCCGTCCCCGCCGCCACAGCGGTCCTGATGCAGAATAAGGACGTCCGGGAAGCCCTGGACCTGACCGAAGAGTGGAACAACGCCGGTGGCGATGGGGTCCTGACCATGGGCTGCGTGGTGGCCCGAACAGAGTTTGTCATGGAGTATCCCGAGGCGGTGGAACAGTTTCTGGTGCAATATGAGGGTTCCATCTCCTATATGACCGACCCCGCCAACCTCTCTGACGCCGCCCTTCTGGCCGAGAAGCAGGGCATCGTGCCTAAGGCCGCCGTGGCGGAAAAGGCCATCCCCGCCGCCAACCTGTGCTTTGTCACCGGGGAGGACATGATGGCGGGCATCCAGGGCTACTACCAGGTCCTCTACCAGGCCGACCCCGCCTCCATCGGCGGCTCCATCCCCGACGGGGCCTTCTACTATATGCCCATCCAGCCCGGCAGCTCCATCACCCCGGTGGGGAAGGCGCTGGGGCAGGACTGGATCCCCACTGGCGAAAAGTGACCATGGGGGATAGACTTTGGAGGATACTGGCCCCGGCGGCCTTTTGGCTGGCTGTTTGGGCCTTGGCCGCTGCCGCAGTGGGGAAGGAGCTGCTCCTTCCCTCCCCGGCGGCGGCTTTTCACGCCCTGGGCCGGCTGGCTGTCACGGGGGATTTCTGGCGGTCTGTGGGCATGAGCCTTGGCCGGGTGGGTCTTGGCTTCCTGCTGGGGGCGGGGCTGGGGACCCTGCTGGGAGTTGTCACCGCCGCCTTTCGGTGGGGAGACCTGCTGCTGTCCCCCGCCCTCCGGGCGGTGCGGACGGTGCCGGTGGTGGCCTTTATCCTGCTGCTCTATTTCTGGCTCCCCACAGGCCGGGTCCCGGCGGCGGTGTCCGCCCTCATGGCCCTCCCGGTGGCCTGGCGCTCCGCCCGCCAGGGGATCGCCGAGGCCGACCCTCTGCTGTTGGAGCTGGCGGGGGCCTACCGCCTGGGGCGGTGGCGGACCGTGACCCATGTCTATCTCCCCGCCGCCCTTCCCGCCCTGATCGCCGGATGGGAGACCGCCCTGGGCCTTGCCTGGAAATCCGGGGTTGCGGCAGAGGTATTATGTCAACC
>CANPNN010000149.1 GCA_947575475.1 uncultured Pseudoflavonifractor sp. | reverse complement strand
TGGTGCCCTCCGCCTTCTCCCAGTCGGTGACCACCTTCGTGGCCCAGAATGTGGGAGCGGGCCGGCTGGACCGGGCCCGGCGGGGACTGGGACAGGGCATTCTGGCCTCCCTCTGCTTTGGATTGGTCATCGGGTGGTTCTCCTTCTTCCACGGGGTGGTGCTCACCGGCTTTTTCAACAGCGACCCGGTCATCGCCGCAGCGGGGGCGGAGTATTTGAAGGCTTATGCCATCGACTGCCTGCTCACCGCATTTTTGTTCCCCTTTCTGGGCTACTTCAACGGGCGGGGAAATACAGGTTTTGTCATGCTCCAGGGGTTGGCGGGGGCCTTCGGCATCCGCATCCCCGTCAGCTTCCTCATGAGCCAGGTCACCCCGGTCTCCCTGTTTCGGGTGGGTCTTGCCACCCCCTGCTCCACGTTGGTACAGATCCTTTTGTGCGGCGGATATTTCTTCTGGCTGCGCTCGCGGGATAAAAAGATGGACCTGCGGGCCAGGGCGTGATATACTGGTCTTGTCTGCAAGCTCTTTCATGGGGAGGAATGGAACGTGAACCTGTGTGACATCAATGAGATCAAAGCTCTGCTCTCCCGCCATGGCTTTCATTTCTCCAAATCTCTTGGACAGAATTTTCTTGTTGAAGACTGGGTCCCCCGGGACATTGCCGCCGCTTCCGGGGCCGGCCCCGGGGTAGGAGTCCTGGAGATCGGTCCCGGCGTGGGTCCCCTTACCGCGGAACTGGCCAAATTGGCGGACAAAGTGGCGGCGGTGGAGTTGGACAAGGCCCTCCTTCCCATCCTCTCCGAGACCTTGGCCCCCTTCCCCAACGTGACCGTCATCCCCGGGGATGTGATGAAGCTGGACTTGTCCGCCTTGGCGGGGGAACAGTTTTCCGGCCTTACCCCCATAGTCTGCGCCAACCTGCCCTATAACATCACCACCCCGGTCATCACCCTTCTGCTGGAGAGCGGGCTGTTTTCCGCCATCACCGTTATGATCCAGAAGGAGGTGGCCCAGCGTATCTGCGCCGCCCCCGGGTCCAAAGATTATGGCGCCTTTTCGGTGCTGTGCCAATATCATGCCAAGACGGAGCTTCTTTTTGAGGTCCCCAGGGAGTGCTTCCTGCCCGCCCCCAAGGTGACCTCCGCCGTGGTGCGGCTCACCCCCTGCCCTCCGCCTGAGTGCGTTCACAACAGGGAGCTGTTCTTCCGGGTGGTCCGGGGAGCCTTCGGGCTGCGGCGAAAGACCCTTCTCAACGCCTTGAGCGCAGCTTTTCCCCTGGAAAAGGATACGCTTCGTTCCTGTATGGAACGCGCAGGGCTTTCCCCCGAGATTCGCGGGGAGCGGCTCTCCATTCCTGCATTTGCCGCTTTGACCGACGAGCTCAAAAAAAACCTGTGAGCGTTGCTCACAGGTTTTTCCGTATCTGCTCCAAGGCATTCTTCTCCAGCCGCGATACCTGGGCCTGGGAGATACCCACCTCGGCCGAGACCTCCATCTGGGTCTTGCCCTGAAAAAAACGCAGGGCCAGGATCTTTTTCTCCCGCTCGGGCAGCTTGTCCACCGCATCCTTGAGGGCGATGTGGTCCAGCCAGCTCTCGTCGGTGTTTTTGCTGTCCTTTACCTGGTCCATCACCGTCACCGCGTCGCCGCTGTCGGAGTAAACCGGCTCATATAGGCTCACCGGATCGGTGATGGCCTCCAGGGCAAATACAATGTCCTCCCGCTTTGCGTCCAGTTCCTTTGCGATCTCCTCGATGGTGGGCTCCCGCTGATAGTCCGCCATGAATTTCTCCTTCACCTTCAGCACCTTGTAGGCCATATCCCGCATGGAGCGGGAGACCCGCATGGAGCTGTTATCCCGGAGGTATCGGCGGATCTCCCCCACGATCATAGGCACTCCATAGGTGGAAAAACGCACATCCAGGTCGATATTGAAGTTGTCGATGGCCTTGATCAGGCCGATGCATCCCACCTGAAAAAGATCGTCCACATTTTCCCCCCGGCGGTCAAAGCGCTGGATCACGGACAGCACCAGCCGCAGGTTGCCTGCAATAAGTTTCTCCCGGGCGGCCATATCCCCCTCCTTGGTCCTGCGGAGGAGCTCCACCATCTCGTCATTTTTCAGGACCTTCAGCTTGGAGGTATTGACCCCGCAGATCTCTACTTTTCCCTGCATGAAAGCAAACACCCCGCCTTTGAAATACTGTTTCCAGTATCTCCGGGGCGGGGGCTTTCATACGGTCAAAGCGGGGGCTTTATTTTTTATCGTGGGACGGCTTTCGATGGAATTTTTACAACAGGGAAAAAGTGTGGTATACTTCTCTATCAGACTTTAATAACGGAGGGACTTCCATGCGCTACACTCATATCGCCTTTGATATAGACGGCACCCTGATCGACAGCAAATATGTCTGCCTACAATCCCTTCAGGACACTATGGAAGCTATCACCGGAGTCCGGCCTTCCAAGGAGGAACTGGAGTTTACCTACGCCCTCACCAGTTGGAACGCACTCAAGGAGCTTCATGTCCCGGATATCCCCTCCGCACAGCGGCTGTGGGATAAGAACTATACGAAATATGAGCACTCCGTGGCCCCCTTTCCCGGCGTTCCGGAGCTGCTGAAGGAACTGACAGCCCGGGGCTGCGCTCTGGGCATTATCACCTCCCAATCTCGGCGGGACTATGAGGCAGGCTTTGCCCATTTTCCTATTGCCGCCCACTTCTCCACCCTGATCCGCTCCGACGACGTCCCCGAGCCTAAGCCCTCCCCCCTTTCCCTCCTCCGGTATATGGAACTGACAGGCTGCTCCTCCGACGAGCTCCTTTACATCGGAGATCAGGAGGCGGACCTGCTCTGCGCCCGGGACGCCGGGGTGGATTTTGCCCTGGCCGGATGGGGAAATCCCGCGGCCCCGTGGAAGGTAAAGTACCGCTTTGAGAGACCAAAGGACGTATTACAATATCTGTAAGCTTACATTGAATAAAGAGGAGGGGACCGTTAAGCGGTCCCCTCCTCTTCTCTTTTTCCTTATCTGCGGTGGCATCCATGACGGCCCCGCCTCTCCTGATGATGTCCACCATTATAATAATAGGGCCTTGTGGTATCCTGCTCTTCCAAAGGGCAGTTGTGATAATGGGCGGCGGCAGTACAGCCAGCCGCACAGTAGTGATAGTGGGAGGGATCGGCACATTCCGGATCCTCACAGCCCATGCTGGGGCAGAACTCCACCTGCGCCGCAGCGGCCGGTTCCCGATCCACGCCGCAGTGGGGATGGAGCGGATCGGCGCAGCCCACCGGACAGTCATGGTAATGCCCCGCCTCAATGCAGCCCGAGACACAGTAGTGATAATGGGCCGGGTCTTCGCAGTCTCGAAGATCACAGCCCATGCTGGGGCAGAACTCCACCTGTGCCGCAGCGGCCGGTTCCCGATCCACACCGCAATGGGGATGGAGCGGATCGGCACAGCCCACCGAGCAGTCATGGTAATGCCCCGCCTCAATGCAGCCCGAAACGCAGTAGTGATAATGGGCCGGGTCTTCGCAGTCTCGAAGGTCGCAGCCCATGCTGGTCAGATACACCGTCCCCGCCTGGGCAGCGGGCTGAGGCTCTTCGTAGGCGGCATATCCCCCCACCAGCGGAACCGCACACAGCAGCGCCAAAAGCATATTTTTCATAACAGCAGTTTCCTTTCCCATTTTTATATAATTATACAGAATATTATATTTTAGTCAAGTTCCATCTCTGAATCGTGAAACTTGACTTTCAAAAATGGTTGCTTTTTTCCTCCCCAACTCTTATAATATTGCTGCGTGGACCCAGTTCCACGTAAAATTGCGCTGTACCCAACGCGGACAGCAGCAGGAGG
>CANPNN010000148.1 GCA_947575475.1 uncultured Pseudoflavonifractor sp. | reverse complement strand
CTCTGGCCGGCTTCGACATCGCCTTTGCCGGCTACATCGCCGACTACCTGGGCCTGGAGCTGGAGGTGGTCCCCATCGACTTTGACGGCGTGCTGATGGAGGTCCAGAACAAGTCCGCCGACATTGGTATGGCGGGCCTCTCCCCCGACCCCAAGCGGGCCAATATCATGGATTTCTCCGAGATCTATTACCTGGGCGGCCAGTCCTTCTGCTGCACCCAGTCCAACAAGGACCTGTTCCCCGACCTGGCCGCGACCAATAACCCTGATTATGAGATCGGCGCCCAGACCGGCTCCATCCAGGTGGACCTGATGCAGGAAAACAGCCCCGACGCCTCCCAGGTCCAGCTGGCCAAGGTCACCGACATCGTGGCCGAGCTGGTCAATGGCAAGCTGGACGGCGCCTACATCGAGACCGCTGTGGCTGAGAGCTACGCCAAGAACTACCCTGAGCTTTACATCGCCCTGGATGTGCCCTATGACGTGGCCGGCTCCGCCGTGGGCGTGGTGAAGGATAACCCCGCCCTCCTGGCGGCGGTGAATCTGGCCGTCAAGGCCGCCCTGGCCGACGGCAGCATAGACCAGTTCGTGGCGGAGGCCAACGAGCTGGCCTCCGGCGAGGTCTACGAGGGCCTGCTGGACGCCGACGGCAATACCCAGGGCTAACAGAGAACGCCTTTTTCAATTCCTCCCCTCCGCCGGGGGGAGGAATTGAACTGTCTATCCGACCGTGGT
Source organism: uncultured Pseudoflavonifractor sp. (assembly GCA_947575475.1). Next base: position 3,158 of record CANPNN010000148.1, on the reverse strand, counting down.
GAAAGGAGCAAACCTCCATGATAAAGCTATCCAACTTTTCCGCCATTATCCCCTTTGCCAAGATGTTCCAGGAGGGCGTAGCCGTGACGGTGCTGCTGAGCCTGTGTACCGTCCTTATCGGCTTCGCCCTGGCCCTGGTGCTGGCGGTGATGCGTATGAGCAATTTCCGCCCCTTCCTCATGCTCGCCCACGCCTTTCCCAAGACCTTCGGCTTCTTTGAACGGGAGAAAAACGGCCTGAAGCGGGATTCCGGCTTCCTCTACCACATGGGCCGCTTCAACCCCCTGGGCTTCCTGGCCACCGCCTATGTGGAGGTGATCCGGTCCACTCCCGTGCTGGTCCAGGTGTGGATCATCTACTACGGGGTTTTTAACGCCATCAAGCTGCCCACCTTCAAGCTTTTCGGCTTCATCGCCTTCAACCGGTTTTTCCCCGGGGCCATGACCCTGGGCCTCAACTCGGCGGCTTACCTGTGCGAGATCATCCGTTCCGGAATGCAGTCGGTGGACGGGGGCCAGACCGAGGCTGCCCGCTCCCTGGGCCTCAAGCAGCTCCAGAACCTGCGCTACATCGTCATGCCCCAGGCTCTGAAGAACATCCTGCCCGCCATCGCCAACGAGTTCGTCACCATCATCAAGGAATCCGCCATCGTCTGGACCATCGGCGTAGCCGATATCATGGCTGCCGTCAACGCCGTAAAGGGCGGTACCTACATCATTATGGAGCCTTTGCTGGTGGCCACGGCCATCTATTTCTGCCTGTGCTTCCCCACCAGTAAGCTCATCGCCTATGCGGAAAGGAGGATGCGCCGTGGCGACGTACGGTAAGATCATTGAGGTCAAGGACCTGAAAAAATACTACAACCGGGGAGCCATCAAGGCCCTGGATGGTGTCACCGTGGATATCAACAAGGGGGACGTGGTGGTGGTCATCGGGCCCTCCGGCTCCGGTAAGTCCACCTTCCTCCGGTCCCTGAACCTGCTGGAGGATCCCACCGCCGGCTCCATCCTCTTTGAGGGGGTGGACATCACCAAAAAGAAGTACACCAGGATGGAGGACTCCACTGGCCGCGCCGTCACCGTAAAGGTGGACGTGGATCAGCACCGCCAGAAGATGGGGATGGTCTTTCAGCACTTCAACCTCTTCCCCCACATGACCATTCTGGACAACATGACCCTGGCCCCCATGAAGGTCAAGGGCGTGAGCAAAAAGGAGGCCGAGGAGAAGGCCCTCAGCCTTCTGGACCGGGTGGGCCTGAAAGACCGGGCGGAGGCCTACCCCATCCAGCTCTCCGGCGGCCAGAAGCAGCGGGTGGCCATTGTCCGGGCCTTGTGCATGGAGCCTGACGTGATGCTCTTTGACGAGCCCACCTCCGCCCTGGACCCCGAGATGGTGGGGGAGGTGCTGGAGGTCATGAAGGGCCTGGCCCACGAGGGCATGACCATGGTGGTGGTGACCCACGAGATGGGCTTTGCCCGGGAAGTGGGCAACCGGGTCCTCTTCATGGACGGCGGCAAGCTCCTGGAGGAGGGTTCTCCCACCGACATCTTCGAGCATCCCCAACACCCCCGCCTGAAGGATTTCCTCAGCAAGGTCCTGTAAGGAAAGGACAAAATTCCCTTGAAAGCGAGGTCGTTTTCCATGGATAAAAATAAGCAAGCCGCCGTTGACGCTATCGACGCCAAGGCCCCTCTGATCGCCGAAGTTTCCGACGCTATCTGGGAGTATGCCGAGCTCTCCCTCATGGAGTTCAAGTCGGCGGACAAATTCTGTGCCGTTCTGGAAAAGGAGGGCTTCGCCGTGGAGCGGGGGATCTGCAACATCCCCACCGCCTTCGCCGCCTCCTTTGGTTCCGGCAAACCCCACATCGGTATCCTGGCCGAGTACGACGCCCTCTCCGGACTCTCTCAGAGGGCGGGAAAGACAGAGCATGACGAGCTGGTCCCCAATGGCTGCGGCCACGGCTGCGGCCACAGTATGCTGGGCGCCGGCTCCCTGGCGGCCATCATCGGCCTAAAGGCCTATCTGGAACAGACCCGCACCCCCGGCACCGTGACTCTCTACGGCTGCCCCGGGGAGGAGGGGGGCGCCGCCAAGGCCTTCATGGCCCGGGACGGCCTGTGGAAGATCCTGGACGCCGCCATCACCTGGCATCCCTCCGACGCCAACGAGATCGAGACCGGTTCCTCCAACTCCTGCATCCAGACCCAGTACACGTTCCACGGCATCGCCTCCCACGCCGCCGGCGACCCGGAGAAGGGCCGCAGCGCCCTGGACGCGGTGGAGCTGATGAACGTGGGGGTCCAGTTCCTCCGGGAGCACATGTCCTCCAAGGCCCGCATCCACTATGCCATCACCGACGGCGGCGGGAGAAGCCCCAACGTGGTCCAGCCCAAGGCCAGCGTTCTCTATATGGTCCGCTCCAACCGGGTGGCCGAGGCGGTGGAGCTCCAGAAGCGGGTGGACGACATCGCCCAGGGGGCCGCCCTTATGACAGGCACTACCTTTGAAAAAAAGTTCATCGACGGTCTGGCCGATACCATCCCCAACCACACCTTGGAATCCATCCTCTACGAGAACTTCCAGGCCCTGGGGGTCCCCTCCTACACCGACGAGGAGTACGCCTTCATGGACGCCCTCAGCAAGACCTATCCCGGCGGCGACACCGCCCTCCCCGGCACCGGGGCCAAGAACGACCCCGCCATCGCCGAGCAGGTGAAGGCCCTCCGGCAGAAGAGCGGCCACGGCATCAATGACTTTCTCCTGCCCCTCTATCAGGGGGAGGCCTTTGAACCTGGCTCCACCGATGTGGGGGACGTGAGCTGGCTTACGCCTACCGCTCAGGTCCACGTGGCGGTCTTTGCCAACGGGGCTCCCGGCCACAGCTGGCAGAATGTCTCCGTGGGAGCCACCACCGTGGCCCACAAGGCGGTCCTCCACGCCGGCAAGGTCATGGCCCTGGGGGCCATCGACCTGCTGGAAAAGCCCGACCTGCTGGCGAAAGCCCGGCAGGAGTTTGAAAAGGCCATCGCCGAGGGCTACACCTGCCCCACCCCCGCCGACGCGGTGCCCGTAGTGCCCGACTAAGGGATAAAGGGAAAAACGTGGCAGCGCGGCACTCGATGCCGCGCTGCCCTTTCCATGCCCTCCGCTTTTTA
>CANPNN010000147.1 GCA_947575475.1 uncultured Pseudoflavonifractor sp. | reverse complement strand
AGTGGTTCACCCCCCTGTTCCTCATCCTCTCCGTCACCTGCTGCATCCTGTTGGTGGCGGCAGTTCAAATCGGCTACGGCCCCTTCTGAGGCGGCCTTCCGTTTTCTTCGCCCCCTATTCCCCGGCAGCAAAAATTTCCAATCCCACGAATTCCTGTTTTACTTTTGTCGTCAACTCGTGTAGAATAGGAGCAGTAAAAGTCAAAACCTGTTTTTAGGGGGTGCTCTCCATTTGAATGAATTTCGTCTTGAACACGACTCCATGGGCCAGGTCCAGGTCCCCGTGGACTGTTACTGGGGCGCCCAGACCCAACGGAGTTATGAGAATTTCCGCATTGGCTGCGAAAAGATCCCCCTGGCGGTCATTCACGCCTTCGGAGTCCTGAAAAAGGCCGCCGCCATGGCGAACCTGCGGCTGGGAGTCCTGGATGAGGAACGCTCCAGGTTCATCATCGCCGCCTGTGACGAGGTGATCTCCGGCAAGCTGGACCGTCACTTCCCCCTCTCCGTGTGGCAGACGGGTTCCGGCACCCAGAGCAACATGAACGTCAACGAGGTGGTGGCCCACCGGGGCAACGAGCTTGCCGGCAAGGACCTGCTCCACCCCAACGACCATGTGAATATGTCCCAGTCCTCCAACGATACCTTCCCCACCGCCATGCACATCGCCGCGGTGCTGGAGCTGAAAGGCCGCCTTTTCCCTGCCCTGGACCGGCTCACCGCCACCCTTCGGCGGCTGGAGGAGGAGAACAAAGACGTGGTAAAATCGGGCCGCACCCATCTTCAGGACGCTGTCCCCATCACTCTGGGCCAGGAGATCAGCGGCTGGCGATCCTCGCTGGAACAGGCCAAGGCTATGCTGGAGGCCGCGCTTTCCAGCCTTAGCACCCTGGCCCTGGGCGGCACCGCCGTGGGGACCGGGCTCAACGCCCCCAAGGGCTTTGGGGAGGAGGCCGCCAAGGCGGTGACCGAGCTGACCGGCCGCCCCTTTCTCTCCGCCCCCAACAAGTTCCACGCCCTCTCCAGCAAGGATGAGCTGGTCTTTGCCCACGGGGCCCTCAAGGCTTTGGCGGGGGACCTGATGAAGATGGCAAACGACGTGCGCTGGCTCGCCAGCGGACCACGGTGCGGTCTGGGGGAGATCCGCATCCCCGCCAACGAACCCGGATCCTCCATCATGCCCGGAAAGGTAAATCCCACCCAGTGCGAGGCGGTGACCATGGTGGCGGTCCAGGTCATGGGGAACGACGCCGCCATCGGATTTGCCGCCAGCCAGGGCAATTTTGAGCTCAATGTATTCATGCCCGTCATCATCTATGATTTTCTTCAGTCGGTGGATCTGTTGGCCGACTGCATGGACTCCTTCAACACCCATTGCGCCGCCGGTATTGCGGCCAACCGGGACCGGTGCCGGGAAAACCTTCACGGCTCTCTGATGCTGGTCACCGCCCTCAGCCCCCATATCGGCTATGAGAAGGCCGCCAAGGTGGCCCAATTGGCCTATGAGAGTTCCCTCTCTCTGCGGGATGCCTGTCTGAAGCTGGGCTTCCTCACCGGAGAGCAATTTGATGCGTTTTTCCGTCCGGAGGAGATGGTCTGACCCTCCCGTCCATTCAATTTTCAACAAAAGGAGACATACCCATGGATCACGGTCAAGAATCCCTGAAATTACATTACGAGCTGCGGGGCAAGCTGGAGATCACCCCCCGGGCGGCGGTGGACTCCAAGGAGGCTTTGAGTCTGGCCTATACCCCCGGCGTAGCCACTCCCTGTCTGGAGATCCAAAAGGACGTGAGCAAGTCCTTTGAGCTGACCCGCCGCTGGAACACGGTGGCCGTGGTCACCGACGGCACCGCCGTCCTGGGCCTGGGGGACATTGGACCCGAGGCGGGAATGCCCGTCATGGAGGGCAAATGCGTCCTGTTCAAGGCCTTCGGCGGCGTGGACGCCATCCCCCTGTGCGTCCGCAGCAAGGAGGTGGACGAGATCGTCAATACCGTCCGCCTTCTGGCCGGCTCTTTTGGCGGTGTGAATCTGGAAGACATCTCTGCCCCCCGGTGCTTCGAGATCGAGAAGCGGCTCAAGGAGTGCTGCGACATCCCCATCTTCCACGACGACCAGCACGGCACCGCGGTCATTACTCTGGCGGGGATCATCAACGCCCTGAAGCTGGTGGGCAAGAAGCTGGAGGAGGTGAAGATCGTCACCTCCGGCGCCGGGGCCGCCGGGATCGCCATCATCAAGCTGCTCATGTCCATGGGTTTGAAGAATGTCATTATGACTGACCGTCAGGGCGCCATCTACCAAGGCCGGGAAGGCTTGAACCCCATTAAGGAGGAGATGGCGAAGATCACCAACTTCAACCGGGAAAAAGGCTCTCTGGCCGAAGTGATCCGAAACGCCGACGTGTTCATCGGAGTCTCCGCCCCGGGTACTCTCACCGGGGAGATGGTAAAAACCATGGCCCAGAACCCGATCATCTTCGCCTGCGCCAACCCCACCCCCGAGATCTTCCCCGACGAGGCCAAGGCCGCCGGCGCCGCCGTGGTCTCCACCGGCCGCAGCGACTTCCCCAACCAGGTCAACAACGTGCTCTGCTTCCCCGGCATCTTCCGGGGCGCGCTGGATGTCCGGGCCAGCGACATCAACGACGAAATGAAGGTCGCCGCCGCCTACGCCATCGCGGGACTGGTCAGCGACCAGGAGTTGTCCGCTGAATACATCCTTCCCGCCGCCTTTGACCCCCGGGTCAAAGACGCGGTGGCCCAGGCGGTGGCCCAGGCTGCCCGGGATTCCGGCGTGGCCCGTATCTGAACCGGATTCCTCCTCTCTCTTCAAAAGAGCAGCGAGAACGCTTTCGACGTTCTCGCTGCTCTTTTTTGCCATATGGCCCTCAGTCCGCAATGCTCTGGCAATACCGCATCAGAATGGTGGCCGCCTGCGCCCTCGTGGCGCTGCCGCCGGGAGCGATGGTCCCATCCCCCATCCCGGAGATGAGTCCTACGCCCACCGCCCAGGCCACGCTCTCCCGAGCGTAGTCGGAGATGTCCCCCTGATCGGCAAAACCGCTCAGGTCCCCCCGTACCGTCATATCCATTCCCTTTTTCTGGGCATACCGGTAAAGGATGGAGGCAAGCTGCTCCCGGGTAATGGGGTTGTTTGGTCCAAAGGTGCCCGACTCATTGCCGCCGTAGCCGCTGACCACGTGGTTTTCATAGGCCCAGTCCACCGCCTTGGCAAAGTACTCCTCCCGCGGCACATCGGAAAAATCAGAGGCTCCGGCGGCGGGGGTCCCCTCCAAGCGGTGGAGCACGGTGACGATCATCCCCCGGGAGGTGTCCATATCCGGGGAAAAAGTCGTCTCAGAGGTCCCCGACATCATCCCGTTTTCATAGACATAGTGCACGGCACTGTGATACCAGTCCCACTCGGTCACGTCGTCAAAGGACATGACCGGATGGTTCTGCCCCGCCGGAAGGAAGGATGCGGTGACCTCTACCTCCGCGGTGGGCATACGGAAGGTATACTTTCCACCCCCCATGTCGGTCAGCGCCATCTCCCGCCCCCGGGAGGAGGTGACCGTCAGCTTGTTCAGCCCGTATCCCTCATGGGCGTTTACGGTGAGGGTCACCGTCTCCCGGGCCTCGGCCCAAGTCATGTTGGCCTTTACCTCCCCGTGAAGGGCGGAGGATACCCGGACCCGGTAGGTATCCGGGTCGTCCTCGTCCTCATCGTCATCGGGGACCCGGATCTGCTCGGCGGTGGAAATGACCGACCCGTCAGCCCCATCCAAGGGCTTCAACTCATGGCCCAACAGGGTCACGGCAGCGCTGTCGGGCATGGAAAAACTCTTATCCAGGCTCAGGGTGCCCGCCGTCAGGATGCTCCCGCTGTTCATGGGCTTTTGAGAGGCAAGATAGACCACTACCTTG
>CANPNN010000146.1 GCA_947575475.1 uncultured Pseudoflavonifractor sp. | reverse complement strand
CTCCTGTGGCTGTGAGCTTACCGACGTGCCCCCCTGCATCTGCTCCTGCTTCGGCCGCGCTTTATCTATCCGGTCCTGGAAGGCTAGAAATTCGGGGGTCATGCGGTGGATCTCCGTTCCAAAGCTGCGCTGGATCACTTCCCCGGTGCGAAGGGTGATCACATAACCGGGGCCCTGACTGATCGGCCCCTGAAATTCCAGCCATCCCTTTTCTCCCGCAATGAAGGACTGGTTGGGCCCCTGACAGTCTTTGGCTGCGATGCAGACCGCTTTCATATCCCCGTAGTCCAGAGTCAGGACTCCGCTGGTATCCACCCCCCGCTGCATATTAGGGGTGTATACCGCTTCCTGCGGTGGGCCGAAAAGATAGAGGGCAGCATGAAGATTATAGACATTCAGATCCATAAGGGCCCCGCCGTCCAAGGCCGGATCAAAGGCGGGGGTGACCTCTCCCCGCAAAAAGGCGTCATACCGGGAAGAATACTTGCAAAAATGGAAGGAGCAGAGGCGCAGCTTTCCCAACAGGGGCAGATCCCTCTTCATCTGCTCCATGGCAGGCAGATAATGAAGCGTCATGGCTTCCGCCAGTACAAGAGCCTGTCTCCCGGCCAGATCCCGGAGTTTTTCAAATTCCTCCGGGCTGGCGACCATGGGCTTTTCCACAATGACATGTTTATTCTTCAGGAGAGCGTCCCTGGCGTACTCATAGTGTGTTTTGTTGGGAAGGCCGATATAAACGGTATCCACATCGCTCTCCAAAAGCTGGGTATAGTCAAAAAACAGGTGGGGAATGCGATATTTCCGAGCCAGGTCCTCCCCTCTCTCCCGGCTTCTCTCTGTCGCCAAAAGAGCCGCTGGGCGGATCCCCAGTTCCTCAAGCAGGGGAAGGACCTCCTGAACGATCATCCCCGTTCCCAAAAGCGCTAATTTCATGAACATCCCTCTCTTACATCAGCGGTGCGAACATCCGTAGTACCGAGCGGAGCAGGAGCCGGAAGAAGGAGTGGTTCTCCGCATCCTTCAGGGTGATCTCCTGGCTCTTATCCAAAGTATCCAGGATATCCGCCTTCACGTCCAGCACCGTGGGATCGCCGCAGAGCCACACGCCATTCTCAAAGTGGAGGAACATGCTGCGGTAGTCCATGTTCACCGTGCCCACCGTGGCATAGAGGTCGTCCACAGCAAAGCATTTGGCGTGGACAAAGCCTGGGGTATACTCAAATATGCGCACGCCGGCTTCCAGCAGCGGACTATAGTGGGCCCTGGTCATCTCAAAAATAGTCTTCTTATCGGGAATGTGGGGAGTGATGATCCGAACATCCACCCCGCTTTTCGCCGCCGAGCACAGGGCGTTATTTACATTGTCACTGATAATAAGATAGGGGGTCATCAGATAGACATAGCTCTTGGCCTTGGAGATCAGGTTCAGGTATACCGTCTCCCCCACCGGCTCCCCATCCAAAGGGCTGTCGGTATAGGGCTGGACCCAGTGGCCCGTTCCCTGCTTCGTCTCCGCAGGAAGAGCCACGGGCCGGTAAGAGTCGTAGTTCTCCCGTTTCCCGCTGGTATATTCCCACATGGTGAGAAACATGACCGCCATAGACCAGGCTGCCTCCCCTTTCAGGAGAATACAGTTATCCTTCCAATGCCCATACTTTACCCGCTCGTTGATATACTCATCCGCCAAGTTCATCCCGCCGGTAAATGCGGTGTGGCCGTCGATAACACAGATCTTCCGGTGATCCCGGTTGTTGAGGCGCACTGACAGGACGGGCACAAAGCGGTTGAAGACCTGGCAGTGGATCCCCCGGGCCTCCAATTCCTTGTCATACCCTTTGGGCAGAGTGTAGAGGCAGCCCACGTCGTCATAGATGACCCGCACGTCCACCCCCTGGCGGACCTTCTCCTCCAGGACCTCCAAAACAGCGCTCCAAAGCCGCCCGAAGTCGATGATGAAGTATTCCAAAAAAATATACCGTTCCGCCCTGCGAAGCTCCTCCAGCAAGGGCTGAAAGGCCTGATCGCCCAAGGGATAATACCGGGTCCAGGTATTGGTATACAACGGGCAGTGAGCATACTCTTCCAGGTAACGGGATTGGTTCACCGCATCCCGTCCAAAAGAAGTCAAGCTCTCCGCCTTCTTATCCGGGTCCAGGGCGGCTACCATATGGCGGTCCATCCCCTCCATTTTCCTCTGCGCCTGCCGCGAAAGGCCGTTACCGCCGCAGAGAAGGTAAAACAGTCCCCCAAACATGGGGACCAACAGAATGGGTACGATCCAGGCTATCTTATAGCCCGGATCGCTCTTTTTGTTGATGATATGGAGCACCGCAAAAAGGGAAATAACAACACAAATCAGGTATACATAGAGAAAATACTCAGAAAAGCGCAAAATAGTGGCCGCAAAGATGACCGCCTGAAAAATCAGAAGGAGGGCTACCAGGACGGTGCGGTGGGTCACAAAGGACAATAATTTTTTTATACTCATCTGCTCTGCTCCTTCTTTTGCCGGCCGAATACAACGTCTACTTTACAACCACATTCTCTGCCCCAAACATTTCTCGCAGTTCTGCCAGAAGGGCCGGGTGAAGCTGCGCCGCAGCGCCCAGACGTTTTTGGGTGTCGGCGCAGTAGAGGACTATCTGTTGGTTGCCGGGAAACATACTGAGCACCAGGCCGACCTTCCGCATCCGGGGATCGTCCGCCGAGGGGATCTTGATATAGAGCTTTCCCGGAAGCGCCGGGCTGTCCTGTTCGGTGGGCTCCGCCATCCCCTGGTCAGTAAGGGGTCGGACCCGGTCGCACATGAGCTGAGGGGCCTTATCGTCCCGGACGGAGAGCTTACCCTCCACCAGCACCGCAGTTCCTTCCGCCAGGAAAGAGCCGCTTTCGGCCAACGTCCGGGAGAAGCAGAGCAGCTCCATGGAGCCCGTGTCGTCCTCTAAGGTCACATAGGCCATAAGTGTATTGTTTTTGGTGGTCTTGGTTTTGACCGTAGCCACCACTCCCGCCAAGGTCACCCGCTGGCCATCCCGGTATGTTTCCGGCCCCTCCTCCCTATCAAAGTCCGCCAAGATGGCTCCCATGGGGGCCGCCCTGTGCTGACGGGCCAGCTCCCGGTAGTCATCCATGGGATGTCCCGTCAGATAGAGTCCCGTGGTCTCCTTCTCCATCTTCATAAGCTCCTGCCGGGAAAACTCCGGAATATCAGGCAGCGGGATCTCAGGAGCGGAGCCAAAGCCGCCCTCACAGGCACCAAAAAGGTCATACTGGCCCTCGATGGTATCCCGTTTTGACTTAGCAACAGCGTCCATAGTCTTTTCCGCCACCTTCAGAAGCTGGGAACGGCGGGCCCCCAGGCTGTCGAAAGCCCCGCATTTGATGAGGCTCTCCACCACCCGCTTGTTGCACTCCGCCCCAAACATCCGCTGGCAAAAATCAGCCAGGGAGGCAAAAGGGCCGTTTTCCTGCCGCTGGGCGATCATTTGAAGCGCTCCGCCCCGGCCCACGCCCTTTACCGCCGCCAAACCAAAGCGGATACCGTCAGCGGCAGCCGTAAAGTCAGCCCCAGACTGGTTTACGTCCGGAGGGAGCAGAGCGATGCCGCAGGACTTGCACTCAGCGATATACTCGGCTACCTTCTCGCTGGAATCCAACACAGAAGTGAGGAGAGCTGCCATATATTCTCTGGTATAATGGCATTTGAACCAGGCGGTCTGGTAGGCCACGATGGCGTAGGCCAGGGAGTGGGCCTTATTGAAGGCATAGTTGGCAAAGTCGTAGATCTCGTCATAGATGGACTGGGCCACCGCCTCAGGGATCCCGTTGGCTACACAGCCCTTGATATTCCGGTCCGGGTCCCCATGGAGGAAAGCCCCCCGCTCCCGCTCCACGTCCTTGGCCTTCTTCTTGCTCATGGCCCGGCGGACCAT